>JBJEBJ010000116.1:0-4569 GCA_051869955.1 Candidatus Cryptobacteroides sp. | reverse complement strand
CATTCACGGCATTCACCGGAGAAAGTGCGGACAACCTCAAGCTCATATCGGCCACGAAGGGACAGAACATCGGAAACCTTCATAATACTGGAGCGACGCAAAGGGCAATCCTAAAATGCGGATACGCAGGCCCTGTGGACAACGAGATTGTCGAGGTGTCGAGAAATATGATTCATCAGCTTTGGGAGAACCCTTGGGATGGTGACGAGAATATGTATGCCCTTATGGACGTCTCCGGAGGTGACACCGAGAGCGATGACTGTCCTATGGCGATAATGAGGGGAAACCAGTGCATCGCTTTGAAGTTCTTCCGTGGAGACCCGAAGGAGCTCGTTGATTTCATCGACAGGACTCTTGATGAATACAAGGTCCCTGTGGAGCACTTCGCATTCGATGCGACCGGAATCGGATATTACCTCAAGGCATATACAAGCGGATTCCCTGTCACGGCCAACAGAAGACCGATTCAGGAATTGGATTCCAACGGCAACCCGGTTATGGTTGACAACTATTTCAACCTACGCTCGCAGCTCCTCGGCAAGATGAAGGTTATGTTCGAGAAGGGCGAGATTTCCATGGCTATTGACAAGAATATGATTATCCCTTACGGCAAGAAAGGCCGGACAAGGAAGCTCCTTGACGTATTCTTTGACGAGATAAACGTGTTCATAAGCACTACGAGGAACAAGAAGATTTATTACCGTTCAAAAGACGAATACAAGGCCAAATTCCACTCCTCTCCTAACCTCATGGACACTTTGTGCCTGTTCTCTGTATTCAGGCTCGACGCAAGGCCAAAAAAGCAGCCTGAGCCGGAAGTGGAGGATGACGCATACTACGGACTATACAATACACCTACGTTCAACGGATATATTTGGTAGATTATGAATATTTCAGAGAAACTTTGCAAGAACTATTGGAGGCGCAGGATTAATCCTGACTCTCCGTTACAGATTCCTTCCAATGTAGCAGGTTACAGGACGCAGATAAGCGGTGGCTTTGGCTCCTGCTATCGCAATCTTACGCAGGATGACTTCCTGAACGAGATTTCCTCGTTTGCCCACAAGATTAACTCGAAGTATATGTCAAGAAGAGCCATATACAAGCCGAGCGCAACTGAAAAGGATTCTAACGGCAATCCCAAATGGGAGATTGCCGGATATGATGATGTCGAGGTCGTATGCACCGGAATACAGCAGGAGCTGGCCGAGCGCAAGTCCTCGTTCTTTGCGGCTGACGGATTCAACATATCCAACGAGAGCAAGGGCAAGGACGGAGCATACGATATGCTGCTCTCAATGAGGGATGAATGCGGATTGCAGGTGGCCTATCTTGAAGTGGTCGAGAGCTGTTTCAAGACCGGGGATGGAGCTATCTACCTGTATCAGACTCCTGACGGTACGATTGATTACGAGGTGTTCTCTTTCCTCAAAGGAGATATTCTATATCCGGGAATTGACGATAACGGGAACGAGGTGCTTTACAGGAAGTATTCGCTTCAGGGCAGGACCGCCGTTGATATATTCAGCACCAAATCCGTGGAGACATGGGTCAAGGTGAATGATGATGACGAGGAGGGAATCAGCCTTATCGAAAGATTGAGAAGATGGGTCAAGAATCAGACAGGAAGCGAAAGGAGCGAGGACGGATTCATCCTTCTGTCAAGAAAGGAGAATCAGGCCGGGAATGATATGATTCAGACGGTGTATTTCCGTGTTGACGACATCCCGTCCGGCCCTGTTCAGCAGTCAATCGAATCCTATGAGAAACTGCTCTCATACGTTGCGGAAGAGGTGCGCTCCACGGCATTCCCTATGCTTTTCATTAAGTCCGAGAAAGTGGTGAGTCTTCCTCCTATTGGCGGAAACGGCAAAGTAGTTGGCGTAAAAGGCAATTCAGAGACAGTCAAGAACTCCGATGCGAAGTTCCTTACACCTCCTGACGCAAGCAACATAGTGGAGATTCAGCAGAAAGCTCTTGAAAGCAATATCCTGCACAACTCCCTGTCGGTGCGCATTGACCCGGAGATACTGAAATCCGGTGCTGATTCATCTACCACAATCAAGATTATGTTCGCCCCGGAGATTCAGTGGTGCCAGACAAGGTGGCCTCAGATTTTCGGAAGCGTCAAGAAACTCACAAGGCTTTTCAAGCGGCTTGCAGGAAAGGCCGAGCGCAATATGGCAGAATACGAGAGCCTGCGCTGCTCCGTATGGCAGAATATATGGATTCCGCAGAACGAATCAGAGCTTGTCAAGTTGCAAACCGACCAGGTTTATGCGAGAATCAAGTCACGCAAGGCTGCTATGCAGGATGTCGGCAATCCGCATCTCGATGACGAGCAGCAGATTATGAAGGAATGGGAGGAGGAGCTGATGCTGAAACAGAAGTACAGCGGAAGCTCCGAGGAATCCAATCCAAATGCTCCGGCAATAGATAACAATGCTCCGGGTGCGACAATAACGGAATAAAAAATCGGGGTGGCTTTCGGCCACCCCTTTTCTTTTCTACCATGCTGTCGGCATATCCTGTGGTGCCGCAGGAGCAGGTTCAGGCGCAGGCGCAGGTGCAGGTGCAGGAGCTTGTGCTTGTGCGGCAAAAGGCACCCATTTGAAACACGTGCACTGCGTGTAGTATCTTCCCTGATAATCCCTTGAGGAAGGCTCGAAATAGAACGTGTAGAATCCTCCCACGGTGAGTTTCGAGAACTCCTCAGCCTTGCTCATATTGTCAAGAGCAAGAGTGTTGAAATAATTGCCTGACTTGTACTCGACGACGACAGTGGCCCTTGACCACGGTCCTCTCTGGCTTGTTCCGCTCTGAAGCGGAAGAATAGCCTTGACTTTACCTAAAATTTCCATAAATTACGTAATATGTGTTATTTTTAATCTTCTGTCTCCTTGCAGTTCTCTTCAATCCATTTCTTGTATCTGCAATCGTTGCAGCTCTCCGGAAGATACCTCCTCGGCTGCTCGTATATCTCCTCCAAATTCAGCATATTCAGCTTGTCTGCAAGTTTCAGAACAGTCTCCGGGTCATTGGAGTTCTTAATATCCTGAAGGAGCTCAAGAATATAATCCTTGGCATTGTCGATTGCGGCGAGCTGCGCTCTTTGCTTGTCCTCCTCGTTCATCTTGCTTACAGCCGACTGACTGTTCAGGAACCGTTCAATCGTCTCCGTATAGCTCTTGATGTACTCGATGACCTCCTTGTCATCGAAATACATTTCCGTGGCCTTTTTCAGTGCGGTCTTCGACAACTGAAGCTCCGGATGCAGGAATTTCGCATAGACGAACTCCTTGGACGCACCGAACACCACGTAATAGGACAGTGCGTCCTTCTCAATCTCTTTCAATCCGCTTTCGTCCGGAAGCGGCCTTATCGGTATCGTTCTTTTCTTACCCATTGTCAAAAATATATTCTGTAATGCATGTCTTGAACTCGTCAAGGCTGCGTATTACCTGATAATCATATCCCTGCTCCATGACTTTCTTCTGCCATTCCTTCTGCTTGTCGCTCTGCCTCCCGTCCTCGGTCTTCATTTCTATGCAGAGTCCGTGGCATTCGTGCCTCGGCAGCATCAGTATCAGGTCGGAAACTCCGGCCACGATGCCGAGAGCTTTCCTGCGCCCTCCGTCAATAATTGAGTTCCTGTTGCCCTCCGAAGGCACGTGGAACAACAGCCCTCTGTACTCCGGATAGGTGTTCCAGAACCAAGCGAAACACTCGGCCTGAATGCGGCCCTCCGGCTCGCTGTGCGCCCTCTTTTTCGGTTGCTCACCGGCTTCTGTAATCATAATCCCAATGTGTTTTCTTTCGGTACGCCCCTCCTGTGCTTTATCTTGTCCCATATCTGATGCTTGAACACGTACCAATATTTCATAGCATCGTTAATGTCCTTTTTCGGATTCAGGACCTTGTACGCCTCAATGAAAGCCTTTCTTTCCCGTCCTGCGTTCTTGAGGCACACCTGAACCATTATCCTTGCCGTGCTCCACCCCTCAAGCCTTTTCTGCGCCACCATTCCGGCTATTGTCTCCGCTGCGTTGCTCTCCGTCACCTCCTCCAAATGCAACTGATATTCGTACTGCTCCGTCCTGAAAACATATCCGCATGCAGGACAGACCTTGACGGTGGCAGGAACAAGCTGGCCGCATCCGAACTTGCCGTTTATGTCCTTCTTGGTAGTGTCGCACTCCTTCATTGCCATTACTCCTCCGGACTTATGCTCGTCGTGCCAAAGGCAGAACGTGCGGTCGGCCTCATAAACCCCGAACTTGGACACGTTGCATCCTGCGTCAAGAACGTAGAAGTCGTGCTTCGTGTCGGTAATCCTGCTCCCCCGTCCGACCGCCTGTAGATACTTCGACAGGCTGACTGTGGCGAAATTCAGTATCACAACCTCTATGTCCCTCTGGTCGAATCCGGCTGTGCAGACCGACACGTTCACAAGTACCTCGAACTCGTTGTTCTTGAAAGCCTCGAACACCTCGTCACGTTTTCCGCTGTATGTAGCATCCTCGTCAAAACTGCCCGAAAGCACGTATCTTGCGCTCACGCCCCGGTCAT
>JBJEBJ010000115.1:0-23186 GCA_051869955.1 Candidatus Cryptobacteroides sp. | reverse complement strand
TTCATCAAATAATCTCCTTCATGGCATTGAAAATGCGACGAATAAAGAGTATATTTGCAGATGTTTTCAATGTTTTGATTCCAGAAAATTTCTGAAACTATGAAGGTTGGAATTATAATGGGCTCCACCAGCGACTACGAAGTCATGTCCGGAGCCGAGCAGATGCTTGAACTTCTCGGGATACCTTTCGAGAAAAAGGTAGTCAGCGCGCACAGGACACCGGATCTCATGTACGAATACGCCAAGACCGCGAAAGACAGGGGAATCTCCGTCATCATTGCGGGAGCAGGAGGAGCGGCACATCTGCCGGGCATGGTTGCGGCCATGACGACCCTTCCGGTCATCGGGGTCCCTGTCAAGTCACGCGCACTGAACGGACTTGATTCCCTCCTCTCCATAGTACAGATGCCTGGCGGCGTACCGGTAGCCACGGTAGCCATCAACGGAGCCAAGAACGCGGCCCTCATTGCCGCCTCGATACTGGCCCTCCAGGACAGCGGAATAGCGCAACGACTGGAAAAATTCCGGCAGGACCAGACAGATTCGGTTCTTGCAGCTGAAATCTAATCCCAATCATCACCGGAAGACTTAATTACCATGACAAAGAAAATCGGAATAATCGGCGGCGGGCAGCTCGGTCTTATGATCGCAGAGGAGGCTCACCGCCAAGGTGCGGTCGTATATGCCCTCGACCCGGCCCCGGACGCTCCGGCATTCGCTGAGGCCGACCACCATATAGTAGCCCGCTATGATGACCTGGAGGCCCTCGAAAGACTCGGCGACGCCACCGACGTGCTCACATACGAATTCGAAAACGTCCCCGGAGACATCCTGCGCCACCTTGAAGGCAAATACGACATCAGGCAGGGCATCGCCCCTCTCTTCGACTCCCAGGACCGCCTCAGGGAGAAGAACAATGCCGCCCGGCACGGCCTCCCTGTTCCGCAATACATCCCGCTTCCAGCCTGCTCGGCTGATGAAGACTGCGCGGAAGTTCCTGTGGAAATGACTGACGCAGAGCGACTTGAAGAACTCCGTGCCGCTGTCTCCACCATCGGGATGCCTTGCGTCCTCAAGACCCGCAGGCTCGGCTACGACGGCCACGGGCAGGCAGTGATACGCACCGAAAAAGACATTGAACCGGCATCAGCATTGCTCCACGTCCCATGCATCCTCGAGGCATTCGTCCCTTTCGACTACGAGTGCAGTCTCATATTGGTACGCGACGGCCACGACACCATACATTTCCCGATAGGGCGCAACATCCACAAGGACGGAATCCTCGACCTCTGCATCGTCCCTGCACCGGGAATATACGAAGGCACGGCTCCTGACGGAAGCATTGCTGACGAAAACCTCACCCCTCTAGGCCGGGAAATCATATCAGCATGCACCCGCTTCATGGACTCCTGCGGATACAGGGGAATATTGGCAATCGAACTCTTCATAAAAGGTAACACATTCGTATTCAATGAGATGGCCCCGCGCCCGCACAATAGCGGACATTACACCATCGAAGGATGCACCACCTCGCAATATGCCGAGCTCTGTCATTTCCTCCTTGACAAACCTCTCGTCACCCCGCGCCTCAAGGCCCCGACAGTGATGAAGAACATACTCGGACAGGACCTCGACGAGGCCTGGAAAATCGTGAAGGAGGCGCAGGGCAGCATTACCAATATCGCAAAGCGGGACAACGCCTGGTCCGGAGCCTCCGGAGAAGGCATATACGCGCATATCTATGGCAAGACAGAATCCCGCCCGAAACGCAAGATGGCACATTTGACATACATCCCGATGACCGCTGAGGAGTTCGACTCCAAGTGGGCCGGCAGATTTTACCCGAATAACAGAAACATTTGAAAATTAAAAACATAACGAGTGATGGCAACCAACTATCGTATCTTTGTCGAGAAATATCCTGAATTCCAGGTGGAGGCAGCAAGCCTCAAGACCGAGCTTAACGAGAACCTCCAGATAGACCTCAAGAACCTCAGGCTCCTGAACGTCTACGATCTCTTCGGATTCACCCCTGAGCTCATCGAGAAGAGCCGCTACAGCGTCTTCGGGGAAATCGTTACCGACAATGTCACCGACACCTGCGACCTCGAAGGAGCCAAATACATTGCCGTGGAATATCTCCCGGGCCAGTTCGACCAGAGGGCCGCTTCAGCGGTTGACTGCGTCAGGCTCATTGACCCGAAGGCAGATGTCCGCATCAAGAGCTCAAAGCTCATCATCCTTGACCAGGATACCGACGATGACACCATCGCGAGAATCAAGCATTACTATATCAATGCAGTGGAGTCCCGCGAGAAGGACCTCAGCAAACTCTCCGACACCGAGCAGGCCGCAGTCAAGCCGGTTCCGGTACTCGAAGGGTTCACCGCAATGAAGGAAGAGGAATTCGAGCCATATTGCCGCAGGATGGGACTTGCAATGAATGCCGACGACCTCAGGGAGGTGGTGAAATATTTCACCGCCGAGGGACGCGACCCGAACGAGACCGAGCTCCGCATCCTCGATACATACTGGAGCGACCATTGCCGTCACACCACCTTCACCACCGAACTTGAGGAATACGGAGTGGAGGAATCATTCGCCAAAGAAGAAATCGACGGGACCCTCAAGCTCTATCTCAAGCTCCGCAGCGAGCTCGGCAGGGAGCATAAGGGCCTGAATCTAATGGATATGGCCACTATCGGAGGACGCTACCTCCGCAAGATTGGAAAGCTCGACGACATGGAAGTCAGCGAGGAAAACAATGCCTGCAGCATCTATGTGGACGTGGATGTGGACGGCACCCTCGAGAAATGGCTGCTCATGTTCAAGAACGAGACCCACAACCATCCTACCGAGATCGAGCCGTTCGGAGGCGCAGCAACCTGTCTTGGAGGAGCCATCCGTGACCCTCTTTCCGGACGCTCATACGTTTACCAGGCCATGCGCGTGACCGGAGCGGGGGATATCTACAAGCCTGTTGCAGAGACACTTCCAGGAAAATTGCCGCAGCGCGTCATCTCCCGCAAGGCCGCACACGGATACTCCAGCTACGGCAACCAGATAGGACTCGCCACCACACACGTGCGCGAAATATATCACGAAGGATATACTGCCAAGCGTCTCGAAGTGGGAGCAGTGGTCGGAGCAGTCAAGGCTGACAAGGTACGCCGCGAGTCACCTGCACCGGGAGACGTCGTTCTCCTGCTCGGAGGCCGCACCGGACGTGACGGAATCGGAGGAGCCACAGGTTCTTCCAAGGAACACACTGAGGAATCCCTCGAGACCTGCGGAAGCGAGGTGCAGAAAGGAAATGCACCTGAGGAGCGCAAACTCCAGCGTCTCTTCCGCCGTGCCGAGGTGACCCGCCTCATCAAGAAGTCCAATGACTTCGGCGCCGGCGGAGTGAGCGTGGCCATAGGCGAACTCACCGACGGACTCGACATCTACCTCGACAGGGTTCCGGTGAAATATAGCGGACTCAACTCCACCGAGCTCGCCATCAGCGAATCCCAGGAGCGCATGGCAGTTGTGGTCGCAGCAGCCGACGAAGAAGAATTCAAGGAATATTGCCACAGCGAAAACGTGGAAGTGACCCATGTGGCGGATGTCACTGATACACAGCGCATGAGAATGTTCAACGGCGGAAAGCTCGTAGTTGACCTCCAGAGGAAATTCATCGACAGCGCCGGAGCGAAACATTATTCCAAAGCCCTCATCGGGGCAATGGAGGACATTGACCCGTTCCACCGCGTTCCGGAAGGCGAGTCCCTGAAAGACAAGCTCAAGAACAATCTCAAAGACCCTAACGTCGTAAGCCAGAAGGGCCTCATCGAGATGTTCGACTCCACCATCGGACGCTCCACAGTCCTCATGCCATACGGCGGAGAACTCCAGCTGACCGAGACCCAGGTTTCCGTGCAGAAACTCCCTGCAGACGGATACACCGACACTGCCAGCATGATGGCATTCGGTTTCAATCCGTTCATCAGCTCCTGGAGCCCGTATCACGGAGCCGCATATTCGATGGTCGAGGCCTGCGCCAAGGTCGTTGCAGCCGGCGGACATTATGAGAAAATGAGATTCTCCTGCCAGGAATATTTCGAGAGAATGACCCACGACCCGAAAGTCTGGGGCAAACCTATGGCGGCCCTCCTCGGTTCGCTCAAGATGCAGCTCGAATTCGGCCTCCCTTCCATCGGAGGGAAGGACTCCATGAGCGGAACCTTCGAGCACATCAATGTCCCTCCTACACTTATCTCATTCGGTATCACCACAGTAGATGCTAAGAAAGTCATCTCCCCTGAACTCAAATGGGAGGGCAACAAACTCTACCTCATCAAGCATACACCTCTCGCCGACAGGATGCCTGATGTGGCCCAGCTGAAGAAAAACTGGGCGTTCGTCACTGGGCAGATCGAGGCCGGCAACATCGTCTCAGGCTGGGCAATCGGCTTCGGAGGCGTTGCAGAGGCGATTTGCAAGATGTCATTCGGCAATTCCTTCGGAGTGGACGTCAACCTCACTGACAGCGAACTCTTCGATTACAGCTACGGCTCCATCCTCGTTGAGGCCGAGAACGGACTCGAGTTTGAAAATGCCAAGCTCATAGGAACTGTAACTGCCGGGAACAATGATGCACTTCGCATCAACGGCCACAACATCCCTATGTCAGAGCTCGTTGACAGCGCCTTCGCGGGCTACGAAAGAGTATATCCGGCCACGAGCAAACCTGACATGAAACGCCTTCTCCCGAAAGGTGCAGAAGGCCTCAAGCCGTTCAAGGCCAGGAAAGCGGATCTCAAATACAAAGGTGAAAAGGTTGCCCGGCCTGTAGCATTCCTCCCGGTATTCCCGGGAACCAACTGCGACTACGACACCGCAAAGGCATTCCGCAAGGCCGGAGCCGATGTCAGGATGGGCGTCTTCCGCAATCTCACGGAGCAGGACATCTTCGACTCCATCGCCGAGATGAAGAAGAACATCGACGAATGCCACATACTCGCATTCTGCGGAGGATTCTCTGCCGGAGACGAGCCTGACGGAAGCGGCAAATTCATTGCCAACGTATTGAACAACAAGGACATTGCCGAGGCCATCGAGGCTCTCATCGCCCGCGGCGGCCTGATTCTCGGCATCTGCAACGGATTCCAGGCCCTCGTCAAGTCCGGCCTTCTTCCATACGGACATCTCGGATGCGTCACCAAGGACTCCCCGACATTGTTCCGCAACGACATCAACCGCCACATCTCCCAGATGGCCTACACCCGTCTCGCCACCGTGAACTCGCCTTGGCTCGCCGGAATGAACATTGGTGACACATTCGCCATCCCTGTCAGCCACGGAGAAGGAAAATTCGTGGTTAGCGCCGAACTCGCCAAGGAACTCTTCGAGAACGGCCAGGTGGCATTCCAGTATGCCGACCCTGTGGACTACGCGGTGACAATGGCCTCCCCGGACAACCCGAACGGCTCCTATTACGCGATAGAAGGCATCATCAGCCGCAACGGCCAGATACTCGGCAAGATGGGCCATTCCGAGCGATACGAGAACAACCTGTTCAAGAACATTGCCGCAGACATGGAACAGCCGCTCTTCGACAATGCGGTAAGATATTTTACCGGTGAACCGGCATCCGCAAATATTGAATAATCATCCGCAATATGGAAAAAAGGGACATCATTCACGACGGAGTTTCCATCAAGATCTTCGGGACTGACGAGCCGGACAAGGTACTGGTGCATTTCACCGACGACATCACGGCGTACTACAAGATAAAGAAGGCCGTCATCAAGGACAAAGGCCTGTACTGCAACAACATATCCTGCATGATCTTCCGCCATCTCATCCGCGGGGGAGTCCCTGTCCATTTCATCCAGCAGGTCTCCGAAACCGAGCAGCTCTGCCGCAAGGTCGATGTCATCCCGATGGAAGTCATTGTCAGGAACGTCATTGCCGGATCAATGGCCCAGCGCCTCGGACTCGAGGAAGGTCTGGTGCCGAAAGCCACGATATTCGACCTCTGCTACAAGTCGGAGGAACTCGGTGATCCTATCATCAACGACTATCACGCCATCGCCCTCGGCCTCGCCTCAAGGGAGGAACTCGACGAGATTTACGCCATTACCAAGAAGGTCAACGACATCCTCGTCCCTGTATTCAAGAGCGCCGGTATCACATTGGTGGACTTCAAGATAGAATTCGGCCGCCTGCCGGACGGAAGCCTCGTGGTGGCCGACGACATCACTCCGGACAGTGCCAGATTCTGGGATACCGAGACAGGAATGCGCCTCGACAAGGACCGCTTCCGTCACGACAATGGCAAGGTAGGACTTGCATACAAGACTGTATATGAACGACTTAAACAAATAACGGACTTATGAACAGGGAAATTCACGAGGAATGCGGAGTCTTCGGCGTCTGGGGAGTGCCCAATGCCGCGGAACTGACATATTACGGTCTGCATTCCCTCCAGCACAGAGGCCAGGAGGGCTGCGGAATCGTATCGGTCAATGACGAAGGACAGCTCCGCCGCGTCAAGGGACAGGGACTCGTCACCGAAGTGTTCAACAATGACAATCTCTCCACCCTCAAGGGCAGCATGGCCATCGGCCACGTAAGATATTCCACCACCGGAGGCGGCGGCATCGAAAACGTCCAGCCGTTCCTCTTCCGGCACAATTCAGGGGATTTCGCCCTTGCCCACAACGGCAACCTCGTCAATTCCGTCCAGCTCCGCAAATATCTCGAGGACAGGGGCAGCCTCTTCCAGTCCACCTCGGACAGCGAGATATTGGCCCACCTCATCAAGAAAGACCCGCTCGAGCGCAAGAGCCCGCGCATTTTCCCGATAATGGAGGCCCTCAATATGATAGAGGGAGCATTCGCCTTCGTCATAATGACCCAGAACCGCATCTATGCCTGCCGTGACAAATACGGCCTCAGGCCTCTCTCTCTCGGAAAACTCGGGGACGGATACGTGGTCAGCAGCGAAACCTGCGCATTCAGCGTCATCGGGGCGGAATTCGTAAGGGACATCGAGCCGGGCGAGATAGTCACCATCGACCACCACGGCCTGCGTTGCCGCAGATATTCCGAATACCAGCGTCACGCCATGTGCGCCATGGAATACATTTATTTCTCGCGTCCGGACAGCGACATCGAGAACATGAACGTCCACACCTTCCGCAAGGAGTCCGGCAAACTCCTCTTCAAGGAATCTCCTGCAGAAGCCGACATCGTGGTCGGAGTGCCCGACTCAAGCCTCAGTGCTGCAATGGGTTACTCCGAGGCATCGGGCCTGCCTTACGAAATGGGCCTCATCAAGAACAAATACATCGGCAGGACCTTCATCCAGCCTTCGCAGGAAATGCGTGACAAGGGCGTCAAGATGAAACTTTCCCCTGTCCGCAGCATCGTCGAGGGCAAGAGGGTAGTGCTCATAGACGACTCAATAGTCCGAGGAACCACATCCAGGAGAATTGTCAGGATGCTCCGCGAGGCAGGCGCCGTCCAGGTACACGTCAGGATTGCCAGCCCGATGATCAAATCCCCATGCTTCTACGGAGTGGATATTTCCACATACGAGGAACTCCTCTGTTCCAGCAGGACCCTCGAACAGGCTCGGGAAGCCATTGAAGCTGACACACTTGCATTCCTCTCCGAGGATGCGCTATACGAAGCGGGACGGCGCAGCGACCTCTGCCTCGCCTGCTTCTCGGGCAAATATCCGACGGCGCTCTACTCGACCATCGAGGAAGCCAACAAAGAAGGAAAATTCTAAAATTATCGTTATATGGCAGTAGATTATGAGAAAGCAGGCGTAAGCCTCGAAGCCGGATACGACGTCGTCCGCCGTATCAAGAAACACGTAGCCACCACATCCCGTACGGGGGTGATGGGCAACATCGGCTCGTTCGGAGGCATGTTCGACCTTTCGGCATTGAACATCAAGGAGCCGGTCCTCGTGAGCGGAACCGACGGTGTCGGAACGAAACTGAAACTTGCATTTGCAATGGACAAGCATGACACCATCGGAATTGATGCTGTCGCAATGTGCGTGAACGACGTCCTCGCACAGGGTGCCGAACCGCTGTTCTTCCTCGACTATGTGGCTGTCGGCAAGAACATTCCGTCCAAGGTCGAGGCCATCGTGGCCGGAGTCGCAGAGGGATGCCGCCAGGCCGGTTGTGCCCTGATTGGCGGAGAGACCGCCGAAATGCCGGGAATGTACGGAGACGGGGAATATGACATCGCGGGCTACACCACAGGTGTGGTCGAGAAGTCCAAGCTGATTGACGGAACCAAGGTCAAGGCCGGTGACGTGCTCGTGGGAATCGCATCCACCGGTGTGCATTCCAACGGTTTCAGCCTCGTCCGCAAGATATTCTCCGATGCAGGACTCGACCTCCATAAGGTCTATCCGGAACTCGGGGACAAGCCTCTCGGGGAAGTCGCACTCACCCCGACCAGAATCTATGTGAAGCAGGTCCTCGACGTTATCCGCAACTGTGACGTCCACGGAGTAGCCCATATCACCGGAGGCGGTTTCGACGAGAACATCCCGCGCATCCTCCGCGAGGGACAGGGCATCCACGTGGACGAAGGTACATGGGAGATTCTCCCGATCTTCCGTTTCCTCGAGAAACACGGCAATATCAGCCACCGCGAGATGTTCAACATCTACAACATGGGAGTCGGCATGGTCCTCGCAATGGACAGGTCCGAGGCCGAGAAAGCAATCGGCATCCTGGCCGGATATGGCGACAAGGCATCCATAATCGGCTGTGTGACAGACGTTCCGGGCGTGGATATCGCCCTCCTTTAACATAAACATAAAACTTCAACGACATGAAAGCATTGATTAGCGTAAGCGATAAGACCGGCGTGGTAGAATTCGCCAAAGGTCTCGCCGCATTCGGATGGGAAATCCTTTCCACAAGCGGCACCATGAAACTTCTCCGTGAGGCCGGCATTCCTGTGACAAGCGTCAGCGATGTTACCGGCTTCCCTGAAATCTGTGACGGCAGGGTCAAGACCCTCCATCCGAAAATCCACGGCGCACTCCTCGCCCGCAGGGATATTCCTGAGCACATGAAAGCATTGGAGGACAATGGCATAGAGACCATTGACCTCGTATGCGTGAACCTCTATCCGTTCCGCGAGACCATCGCCAAGCCGGATGTCACGATGGAAGATGCAGTCGAGCACATCGACATTGGCGGCCCGTCCATGCTCCGCAGCTCGGCCAAGAACTGGGAGTCCGTGACAGTGGTCTGCAACCCTGAGGACTACACCACCATTCTTTCGGAAATCGAGGCCACCGGCAATACCACCCGTGAGACCCGTCTCAAACTTTCAGCCAAGGCCTACACCCATACCGCAGAATATGACATGGCCATCGCCACCTACATGCGCGCCCAGGCCGGACTGAACGAGAAACTCTTCCTCGAATATGACCTGAAGCAGGAACTCCGTTACGGCGAGAACCCTCACCAGCAGGCCAAGTTCTACAGCAGCGCAGACGCGGAGCCGTTCTCCCTCGCCACTGCCGAGCAGCTCAATGGCAAGGAATTGTCATACAACAACATACAGGATGCCAATGCGACATTGAACATCGCCCGCGAGTTCGACGAGCCGTTCTGCGTCGGCGTCAAGCACATGAACCCTTGCGGCAGCGCCACCGGCAAGACCATTGCAGAAGCCTGGAAGAAGGCCTACGAGGCTGACAAGACCAGCATCTTCGGCGGCATTGTAGCAGCCAACAGGGAAATCGACCTCGAGACCGCACAGATGCTCAAGCCGATATTCCTCGAAATTGTGATGGCTCCTTCATTCGCTCCGGACGCACTCGAACTCCTCTGCACCAAGAAGAATCTCCGTGTCCTGAAAGTGGACATGTCGAAGGACGACAAAGTACGCAAGCAGTATGTCAGCATGAACGGCGGAATGCTCGTCCAGGACCGCGACAGCGACATCAAGCCGGTTTCCGCAGAGCAGTGCGTGACCGCGGTGAAGCCTACGGAGGCCCAGATAGCCGACATGGAATTCGCCTGGAAGATTGTAAAACATGTTAAATCCAATGCAATCGTAGTAGCCAAGGATGGCATGACCTACGGCGTGGGAGCAGGACAGATGAACCGTGTAGGCTCCGCTGAAATCGCCCTCAAGCAGGCTGCAGCTACATTGAAAGAGGCCGGAAAAGATATCAACTCAGAGGGTCTCGTCCTCGCATCCGACGGATTCTTCCCGTTCAACGATGTGGTTGCCCTCGCTGCAGAATACGGCATCAAGGCCATTGTCCAGCCGGGCGGCAGCATCCGTGACGAGGATTCCATCAAACTCGCTGACGAGAAAGGCATCACCATGCTCTTCACCGGTGAGAGACATTTCAAACACTGATATCAGATGAGCACGACAACAATCCCGCGCAGGGCCAAGGTCCTCGTCATCGGAGGAGGCGGACGTGAGCATGCCATAGTGGATGCCCTCTCGCGTTCCACGAGGGTGGAGAAGATTTTCTGCGCTCCCGGCAATGCCGGAATATCCCTTCAGGCGGAATGTGTCCATCTCGAGGATACCCAGGTGGACGAGCTGGCCGATTTCGCCGAAAGCAGGGGAATTGACCTCACCGTAGTGGGTCCAGAGGTGTCGCTTGCCGCAGGAATCGCGGACGAGTTCACCTCCCGGGGACTCAGGATTTTCGGCCCGTCAAGGGCTGCTGCACGCATCGAGTCCAGCAAGGATTTCGCCAAGGCCCTGATGGCCAAATATGACGTGCCTACTGCAGCATACCGCACTTTCTCTGATTATCAGGAGGCCCTGGAGTATGTGAAATCAGGCTCTTTCCCGACAGTCCTCAAGTATGACGGACTCGCCGCCGGCAAGGGCGTGGTGGTTGCAGAAGACCTCGAGCAGGCAGACAATGCCCTCAGGGACATGCTTCTGGATGACCGATTCGGCCACGGGCGGGTGGTCGTGGAGGAATTCCTTTCAGGACCTGAGTTCTCGCTCCTGTGCTTCGTGAACGGGACTGATGTCCAGCCGATGGCTCTCGCCCAGGACCACAAGCGGGCATACGACGGGGACGAAGGGCCGAACACCGGCGGAATGGGAGCATATACCCCGCTTCCGTTCATCACTGAAGATGACAAGGCATACGCTCTTGAACATATAATGAAACCGGTGGCTGCCGCAATGGTGGCCGAGGGGACACCTTTCCGCGGAGTCCTCTACGGAGGCCTGATGAAGACAGCTGACGGCATCAAGGTGATTGAGTTCAACTGCCGTTTCGGCGATCCTGAAACTGAAGTCGTCCTGCCTTGCCTGAAATCCGACATTTTCGAGATTTTCTGGGCGGTAGCCTCAGACCTTCCTCTCCCGGATGCAGAATGGTCCGATGAGGCCGCAATCGGTTTCGTGCTCGCCTCCAAGGGCTATCCCGGCAAATACGCCAAGGGAGTGGAAATCAAGGGCTTGGCCAATGCGCTTTCGGACCCGTCGGTGAAGGTGTATCACATGGGAACTTCCTTGAAGAAATACCAGGACGGTGACCTCCACGAGGACTTCGACGGAAGGGGCCATTCCCTCGTCACCGCCGGAGGACGTGTCCTGATGGTGCTCGCCCTCGCCCCGACACTCGCCGAGGCCCATGCCAAGGCTCTCGCCGCAGTGGAGAAAGTCGATTGTGACAATCTCTTCCACCGCACCGATATCGGCCACTGGGCGCTGTGAGCGGAATTATTAACGTAAAAGAATTAACTCCATGTCAACAATAATCAGCGGAAAAGACCTTTCCGTCAAACTCAAGGCCTCAATGGCAGAGCAGGTAAAGACATTTCCTGCCATCTACGGCCGCGTACCTCACCTCGTGGTCATCCTCGTGGGCGAGGACCCTGCCAGCCAGTCATACGTCAGGGGCAAGGCAAAAGCCTCTGAAGTCGTGGGCATACGCAATACTACCATCCTCAAGCCGGCAGACATCACCGAAGCCGAACTCCTCGACATCATCGCAGGACTCAATGAAGACGACTCCGTTGACGGCATCCTCGTACAGCTTCCTCTTCCGGACCACATCTCCGAGGACAAAGTCATCGCAGCCATATCCAAGGACAAGGACGTGGACGGCTTCCACCCTCTCAATGTAGCAGCATTGTGGCAGAAACAGCCATGCACCGTCCCTTGCACCCCGAAAGGCATCATCCGCATGCTCGATGAAGCCGGAGTCGAAATCAAGGGCAAACGAGCCGTCGTCATCGGCCGCAGCCAGATAGTCGGACTCCCCGTGGCCAAGCTCCTCCTCGACAGGAACGCCACAGTCACCATCTGCCACAGCCGTACCGTGGACCTTCCTTCAGTGACCAGGTCAGCAGAGATACTCGTAGTCGCCATAGGCCGTCCGCGTTTCGTCACCGCCGACATGGTATCCCCGGGAGCTGTCGTCATCGACGTCGGGGTGAACCGCGATCCTGAGACCGGCAAACTCTGCGGAGACGTGGACTACCAGGCAGTCGAGCCTATAGCCTCCGTCATCACCCCTGTTCCTGGCGGAGTCGGCCCTATGACCATAACATGCCTGATGGAAAACACCATCGAACTCTTCCTCCGTCATGTACGTGAGCAATAATCTGACGGAATTTTGCCACAAATATCGGGATTTTGCCAAATATTGTCACGTTTTATAACATTCCGTGAAGATGCCGGAAGGCGTTTGACCTATACAAAAGCTCTATTAATGAGCTAATTTGAACCAGCTTTCGTATTGCTTATTATGAAAAAAGTTCTAACTTTGTCAATTGCAATATGATATGATGAGGTTTGTGTATATTGTCAATGCGTCTTCCGGTATTTTCATTTCACGGCATCATTTTTTGTCTATTGTTGGCTTGAGGCTTATATTTAATTGACTCTCAATGTTTTACATTGGGGTTCAAGCCCTCAGGTATTGTATATTGCCGAATAATTGAGATGAATATCGAGGAGGAAAGTGTCTGGTACGCGATGCGGGTGACGTACAGGCGGGAACTCATTGCCCAGCGCATGCTTGACGACAGGGGCATCGAAAACTATATTCCCAAGAAGTATGTCAGGGACCCGAAGCATCCCCGGAGAAAGATCCTCGTCCCGGTAATCCACAATCTGATATTCGTCAATACCAGGCCGTCCGTCATGCGGCAGCTCAAGACTGAGGATACCATCCCGTTCATGCAATACATGATGGACCGCAGGAGCGGACAGAAGATATTGGTGCCGGAGGCACAGATGCGCCAGTTCATAGCGGTGACGGCCGATTATGACGAGTCGCTCCTTTATTTCAGCCCGGACGAGGTCAATCTCTCCAAGGGAACCAGAGTGAGGGTTACAGGCGGACCGATGGCAGGAAGGGAAGGAGTGTTCGTGAAGGTGAAAGGTGCAAGGGACCGCAGGCTCGTCATCGAGATAGAAGGAATCATAGCCGTTGCCAAGGCAGTAGTCCATCCGGAACTCATCCAGGTCCTGGACGGCAGTGAAGACAAACAGGAGAAATGATAATAGCAGTAGATTTCGACGGGACGATCGTGGAGCATCGTTATCCTGCCATCGGCAAGGAGATTCCGTTTGCCATCGATACTCTCAAAAGACTTCAGGAAGAACGTAATATATTGATTCTCTGGACAGCACGCGAGGGAAGGCTGCTCCAGGAAGCTATAGATTTCTGCCGTGACAGGGGCCTGGTATTCTATGCGGTCAATTCGAACCATCCGGAGGACATGCCGGACGATTCCGCCAAGATCTCCCGCAAGATCAAGGCCGACCTGTACATCGATGACCGCAATCTCGGCGGTCTCCCGGACTGGGGCGTCATCTACGACATGGTCACCAACCACTGGACCTACGACGACTACCTCTCCGCAACCGGCCATTCCCTCGCCACCCCGCCCCCTCCCGGCTTCTGGTCCCGCCTCTTCGGCAGGAAAGGGCAGTAGCCGTCATGTCCGGTTTTCGAGAAACTGTAGATTTGATGGACAAAATTGACAAAAATGGAAGGTTCACCAAGAACATATGAAAGTGACGTAATGCAGTTTTGCATTATTGCAGTTGAAAAAGCTGCTGCCAAGATGGGAATATCACCGAGTCAACTCATAGAGAAACTTGAGTATTACGGTCTCATAGAATCACGGCTGATGCAGTTCTATGATACACTTCACACTCAAAGTGCTGATTATGTGGCTGATGATATAATTGAAACCCTGTACAACTATGAACATAATCATGAATGACGAGATTCTTTATCATGGTGCTACCGTACAAGTCACTAACCCTTTGACTCATGTTGGACGCAAAGATCTAGATTTCGGCCCTGGATTTTATCTGACCAATGATAGGGAACAGGCTGTGAAATGGGCATTGACAAAAGCTGGACGCAAGCCTGGCTCAGACGCCGTGCTGAACTCATATAGGTTTAGTATCCAGCATTTTAAGGAAGATGGAGAATATAGAATAAAGATATTTCCGGAATATAATATTGAGTGGCTTGACTTTATTGCTAAAAGCCGGAAGAACATGAAGCCTTGGGAAGGCTATGACTGGATAGAAGGCGGGATTGCAAATGACAGGGTAATTTCAACAGTTGATGCCTATATCGATGGATACATGTCTGCAGAACAGGCGATGGATAAGCTCGTAAATGAGCATTTACGACATCAAGTGTGCATCTTGAATCAAGAGATAATCGATAAGTATCTTGATTTTGTTAATTCAGAGATTCTATGAAAGATTATATACTTTACAGGAAAATCACGCGAATAATAATGCAGCTTGCAGAGGAACTTCAGATTTCCTCCAAGCGTGCAATGCTGATCTTCTACCGTTCGGAGACAGGCAAGCGTTTTCACGAGCCAAAATACGGATACCAAATCATGTCGGACACCTATATCGTCAATGACATCATTTCTGAAATAGCAGGACGCTGATTTCGATTTCATTCTCGAAGTGAACGGCAATTCTCCCGCCCCTCCCGGCTTCTGGTCCCGCCTCTTCGGCAGGAAAGGGCCTCGGAAGCATTGTTGATGTTGCGGAGAATATAGTCGCAGGGAGACACTTCCTGAATAGAAGCATCTCCCCTTGACTAATCCGGATGTGAGTAGCACCGGCCTTGGCCGATAGAAACTTACCTATGGCGTTTCCGCCTCAGATACGCTTTCCTGGTTCGCACCGCCTTCCCGTCAGATCTCCTGAAAGTTCCGGAGACAACGACAAAGCGGTCGAGCGCCAACTCTTTGACAAGCTCATCAAAAAGGCGCTCACAAACGTGCATTAAAATAGAAATAAACCACATGTTGTGTTTTGAGTAATAAGAATGGAGCGTCGGAGCGGCTTTCCCGAGCAAAGCATCCATCCGGTAGGATATAAATAAGAGCATCCATCCGAAAAACGAATAAATGCTCTGTTTGGGATTCACGTTTGTGAGGCGCTTATCTCTCACACGTGGTTTATTTCTGATGCAAAGATATAAATGTATTTGAAAATAACAAAGTTTTTTTCAATAAGATAGCAGCTGAAAACCCTGTATATTTGATGCAGAAAGAGAATACCGGGACAAATATGATGGCAGACCATTCCGCCAACAACCGTCGCATCGCGAAAAACACGCTGATGCTCTATGTGCGGATGTTGGTATTGATGTTGATAGGCTTCTACACGTCACGAGTAATCCTGCAAGCTCTTGGTGTTGAAGATTATGGTATCAACAGCGTTGTGGCCGGTTTCCTCAGTATGTTCGGTATTATAACCAGTTCTATGAGTGGTGCAATCAGCAGATTTATTACTGTAGAACTTGGTAAAGGCGATTTGGTACGACTCAAACAAGTTTTTTCTACTTCTATTACTGTGCAACTTGTCATGGGTATCCTGATTCTTGTTCTGGTGGAGACATTCGGAATTTGGTTCGTCCGTACAAAGATGCAAATCCCTTTAGGAAGAGAAGTCGCTGCTGAATGGTGCTTGCATTGTGCAGCCCTTTCGACTTTCATATCATTGATTAATGTCCCTTTCAGTTCAGCTATTATTGCACACGAGAAAATGTCTGCATTTGCATATATGACAATAATAGACGCATTACTGAAATTAGGAATTTGTTACATGTTATATATTTCCCCGATAGATAAGCTTATTACTTATGCGATTCTTGGAGTCTTCGTTACGATATTGACAACCTCAATTTATTGGATATATTGTTTGAAAAAGTTTGATGAGACAACAATATCAATAAAGTTCGATAGCATTCTGTTCAAGGAAATCTGGGGCTTTGCCGGATGGAATCTATTTGCGCAGACAGCATGGATATTAAATACACAGGGTATTAATATGCTAATGAACGTCTTCTTTGGAGTTGTTGTCAATGCCGCCCGTGGTGTTGCCGGTCAGGTGAATGGCGTTATCCAAGGCTTTGTCAACAATTTCATGGTTGCACTTAATCCTCAGATAACAAAGTATTATGCTGTAGGTGACAAAGAAGCTGCATTTAAACTCGCCTGTAGGGGCAGTAGATTCTCTTTCTACATCATGTTCGTTCTTGCTTTACCGATCATGATTGAATCTCACCAAATATTGAAATTGTGGTTGGTAACACCTCCCGAACAGGCTGATGTATTTGTAGTGTGGACGATTCTTTCCACCCTGGCTACGCTTCTTGGGAATACGTTGGTTACACTTCAGATGGCACATGGAAATATCAGGCATTACCAATTATGGATTACATTCTTTGGATGCCTACCATTTCCTCTTACATGGGTTGTATTCCGCATGGGAGCATCACCGGTTGTATCATATTACATATTTGTAGCTGTTTATTGGGGACTCATTTTTGTCAGGTATTATCTAGTCCATGGAATGACAGGTATCCCTGCCAAAATGTATTTGGTTGGAGTTGTGGCTAAGACTCATGTGGTTGCTGCTATTTCTGCAATAATTCCATTGGCTGTTTTTCTTCTCATGGATGAAAGTATATTAAGATTGCTCATAATAGGGGTAACCAGCATATTGTCATCATGTTTGGTGATATACTTTATTGGCCTTGACCAAGGAGAAAAGCGGTTCATCAGGGAAAAGTATTCACAGTATGCATCAAAGATCACGGTTACTGTATGAATCTGAGATTAAAGCTAAAACACATTATATCCTTTCTTCTTCACGGAGAAACAAAGCCTACAATTGCTAATATTTTGTACCTTCAACCTAACAACCAGTTGAAGGGGAAAAGAATTATCGTCACTGGCGGAGGCAGAGGTTTGGGGCTTGCGATGGCAAAGAAATTCAAGTCGGAAGGGGCAGAGGTTCTTATTGCAGGACGTAATGAGAAAACACTTCAATCAAGTGCGGTAGAGATAGGATGTTCATATCTCGTGCTCGATGTTCAAGATATCAGTTCATTCAATTCATTTATTGATGAAGCTGACCGGATTTTGGGCGGTGCAGATAGCCTTGTTAATAATGCAGGAATTTCTCTTCATGAAAAGGGCTTTCTTGAGGTGAATCCTGACCAGTATGATTCTCAGTTTGATACAAATCTGAAGGGCGCTTTTTTTCTCACACAAAGCTTCATCAATAAGAAGCAGAAAGATGCAAAAACGCAAGTAAAGAACATTCTTTTTATCTCATCTGAGACTAGTGTAACTGTGGATGAACGACCATATGGACTGACGAAAGCAGCATTGAATTCATTGGTTCAAGGCCTTGCTTACAGGTATGTAAATTCGGGATATAGAATCAATGCTATAGCTCCAGGTGTAACAGTGTCGGGCATGATAGGAAATGTATCGGATGATGATTTGACTTGCCCTTATGGCATCACAAACCGCTATTATCTCCCGGAAGAAGTTGCTGAGGTGGCTTGCTTTTTATTATCAGATGCATCTAACTGTATTAATGGGCAGATTATTGTCTGCAATGAAGGCAAAACAATAAATGCCAGGTGGAAGTAATTGCAACATGGAATCTAGGTTTCACTATACAAATGAACGGAATGTTCAGATAGTAATTGCATTATTGAAAGCTCACGGTATACGTAGAGTCGTCGTTTCACCCGGAACGACGAATATGACTTTTGTCGTCAGTATTCAAAATGACTCCTGGTTTCAGCTATGGTCTTCAGTAGATGAAAGATCAGCGGCATATATAGCTTGCGGCATGGCTGCAGAAACCAGAGAACCTGTAGTGATTAGTTGTACTGGAGCAACGGCTTCTCGTAACTACATGCCTGGTTTAACGGAGGCATATTATCGGAAGCTTCCGGTATTGGCAATAACATCCACGCGTGGCAATCATAAAGTTGGACATCTTGTTGACCAGCAAATTGACAGACGAAGTCTTCCTAATGATATCGCAATGACTTCTGTCACTATTCCTATGGTGAAAGATCTTGAAGACGAGAGGTTTTGTGAGATTGAAGCAAACAAAGCCATTCTTGCTCTCTCGCTAAATGGAGGCGGTCCTGCTCATATGAATATGTATACAGCTTATAGCAAAGACTTTTCAATAGTGGAACTCCCTTATGCCAATGCTATTTTCCGTCATACTATTTTTGATACGCTCCCTGAGATCCCAAAGGGGTGGCGTATAGCAATATACATTGGGTCTCACGGAGATTTTACTGAGAATCAAGTCCAAGAGATTAACCGATTTTGTGCTACATATGATGCGGCTGTTTACTGCGATCATACAAGTGGATATCGAGGGAGATACGAGATGCATTATCAATTGAGCGCAGGCCAGAAACGGTGGGCGTCAGAATTAAAGAAAGTGGACTTGATGATCCATATTGGAGAGGTCAGCGGCGATCAGTTCCTTCCAACTTTCAAGCATGTCTGGAGGGTGAGCCCAGATGGCGAGTTGCGCGATACATGGGGAAACCTTAGACGGGTATTTATGATGCCAGAGGAGGAATTCTTTAAGAGGTATAGTGACAAGAATGCATTACATACTGAATATGTGGATGCGCTCAATGCTGAAGTTCAGTATATTATGCAACAAATTCCGGATTTGCCCTTCAGTAACATATGGATGGCGCAACAGATGCACACGATTCTGCCGGTCGGATGTGAACTGCATTTGGGAATCTATAATAGTTTACGCTCCTGGAACTTTTTTAAGTTGCCAGGCGGAGTACAGGCAAAGTGCAATGTTGGAGGCTTCGGGATTGATGGTGGTGTCTCAACTATGATAGGCGCTTCTTTCGCTCATCCGGAGAAACTCTTTATCGGGGTATTTGGGGACCTGGCCTTTTTCTATGACATGAATGTGATTGGCAATCGTCATGTCGGAAACAATGTCCGAATTCTGCTCATAAATAACGGGAAAGGGAATGAGTTTAGAAACTATAATCATCCATGCTATTTCCTTGGAGAAGAAGCAGAAAAATATGTTGCAGCTGCCGGACATTATGGAAATAAGTCCGATACCTTAATAAGACATTATGCGGAGGACCTTGGATATGAATATATGACAGCTTCTGATAAGGATGACTTTATGATGAACGTGTATCGGTTCTTGTCGGAAGAAAAAAATGAAAGACCAATTCTTTATGAAGTCTTTACAACAACAGAAGAGGAGAGTAATGCTTTGGAATCCATATTGAATATGATTGTGGATCCTCAGGTAGTGATAAAGGAAAAAGTTAAGAATGTAGTAAGAGGCATTGTCGGTGAAAAAGGAGTAAAGGCTATCAAGAAGATAATCAAATAGCATACTTCCAATATGTCTCTTCAGAAATCGAATACTGCTTCAAGATGAGAATAGCGATTCTTACACTTCCGCTGCATACCAATTATGGTGGGATTCTGCAGGCTTATGCATTGCAGACTGTGCTGGAGAGGATGGGTCATTCAGTTGAGCACTTGCAGCCGAAAAGAGAGTATCCTCCGCTGCATCCGGCTTGGCAAATGCCAATGGTATGGGTAAAGAGACTGATACGTAAATATATTGGAGGGGACAACAAGTTGCCTATTTTTGAGGATCCCCGGAAATGGGTGAGAAAGAATACGGATGCATTCATCCTGCGGTATATTCACTCTTGCCAGATCGAGAATAAGGGGTGGAACAGTTCGATAGCGAAAAAATATGATGCAATAATTGTGGGGAGTGACCAGGTGTGGAGGCCTTGTATGTCTGGATATCATACGGAAAGGTTCTTTCTTGATTTTGTGGAAGAATTGAGTATTAGAAAAATTGCATATTCTGCATCATTTGGAGTAGAAGAGAGCGAATTCTCAGATACGCAGGTTCACAATATAAGACCATTGATATCGCAGTTTGATGCTATATCGGTAAGAGAATCTTCAGGACAAGAATTGTGTAGTACCGTGTTTGGAGTATCAGCGAGCTGTACATTGGATCCGACGATGCTTCTTGGTGCTGAAGATTTCGAATTAATATCTCGTGGCGCTGAAAAGCACAATGGCTCATTGATGTCATACGTTCTGGATGACTCCAATGAGGCAGAGCGATTCATCGGAAGGATTGCAGAAAGATATGGTCTTGTTCCGTTCAAGACTAATTCAAAGGTTGAGAGGCTTGGTAAGGTAAAGAGGACATCTGAATGTCAGCAACCACCTGTCGAAGACTGGCTTCGCTCTTTCCGGGATGCGGAATTCGTGATTACAGATTCGTTTCATGCCTGCGTGTTCTCTATTCTCTTCAAGAAACCGTTCCTGTGCATAGGTAATGATTTCAGGGGAATGGCCAGATTCCATTCGTTGCTGGGCCAGTTCGGCCTTATGGACAGGCTTGTTTCATTAGATGATCCGAAAATCCCGGAGAAAGAGATTGACTGGGATAGAGTCTATGAAATTCTTGAAGCAAAAAGGGCCGAGAGCATGGATTTCCTGATGAAGGCGTTGTCATAAATACCTGATTTGTATAATTCTTAAAGAATTTAAAAAAGATATAAAGTTGATTTCTTTCGGCCGGAAAAGCCACAAATCGTAGGAAGAACGGAAAACGTGTCATAGCTTTGCTGCAGTAGATGCGATTTGCGTCTGGAATAATTTCGTTGACAGCTAACAATATGAACGTAGGAATTTTCAACTATCTGTTTGGACCGAAAGCTATTTCGGAAGAGGAAATTCATGACTTTTTAGAGGATAAAAATGTCAAAAGAATATGTTTTTCCCGCATACAGACCCATGCTCTGTGGAAGACGGACGATGGTGATGATATGATAACAGTGCCGTTTGTAGACTCAATAGGGCCTTTGTTGAAAGAACAAACTGGTGTGACGCTCAGAAAATCGATTAAAGGCAACTATTACAAAAAGCTTTCTCCAGCAGAATTTGGGAAAGTAAAGTTCTTTGTTGAGACGTACTCGAGTGTTGTATTCCTAAGAGATTTACTGGATGTTTCAGTCGCTTTGTCGCTGAACTTCGAATCTGATGGAGAGACCCATACTTGTATAGGGCAGCTGGAGAAAAGTGCAAAATATGACAATAATCAGGAGGCTATAAACCAGCTTGTGGAGATAGTAGATGAGTTCATGGTTAAGAATCCTCTCTATTCCAATGCTGCATTTATATGTGCGGTGCCTCCTACAAAGGCCGGAGAGAAGAATTTACCAATAAAAATAATCGAGAAACTGACTCGTTTTAATGGTGATGATATTTCGAACAGTCTTGTATGGTCAACAAAGACCGAGAGTCTGAAAAATGCTGACGGGGCAGATAAACTGGAGATTCTGAAGCATTCTGGCCTGACAATAGCTGATGATTTGAATCTTGGAGGGAAAGATATCGTGTTGGTGGATGATTTGTATATGTCGGGTATTACATTACAATATGTGGCGATGAGGCTGAAAGAGGCCGGAGCAGGAAAGGTTTATGGCTTGTGTTTGGTGAAGTCGTTAAGGAACAGATGATAATATCAGGCCAAGAGCATGTGTGAAATAAGGGACGTACAGGCTATTTATAGCTTTATGAAAATAAAAGGTATTGGTGTAACGCGCACCAATAAAGAATTGTTGTCCTATTCACAACAATTTGGCTCAATGTTGAAACTTGAGGACTGGCTTTTGTCTGTACTTAGTGCCGAACAAAAGGCAGAATTTTTCTCGCAATATGAGACGGTAGAGGGCTTAAAGATAAAGAGCCTTGATGTCTTGTTTTATACGGTGCTGGATCAGAATTACCCTGCAATGTTGAAGGATTTGTTGAAACTGAATACACCTCCGGTGTTGTCTATGGTTGGTAATGTTCAGCTACTAGCGAACAGGAAGGTGGGATTCAGCGGCTCAAGAAAGGTGTCGGAGAAAGGGATTGCCGTGACGCGGGACTGTGTGGAACAGTTGTCGCAAGAGCAAGACGTGAGCATTGTCAGCGGCTATGCACAGGGTGTAGATAAAGAGGTCCATTATACGGCTTTGCAGGCTGGCGGAAGCACGATTATCGTTTTGCCAAACGGTATCAGCTCTTTCTATGTGCGTCAAGAGTTGAAAGCTGTATGGGATTGGAACCGTGTGCTTGTCATCAGTGAATATCTTCCTATGGATAAATGGTCGGTGAGCAGGGCAATGAATAGGAATAATACAATTATTGGATTGAGTGATGCAATGGTCGTAATCGAAGCCGGACAGACAGGTGGAAGCCTCGATGCCGGATTGCGGGCGCTCGAAGATAAGAAACCATTATATGTTCCTGTATATGCAGACTATCCTGAATCCGCGCTTGGCAATAGATTGTTATTGGAAAAAGGTGCAATGGGTATAAGGCGTAATAGGAGTACCAAAAGAGCAAATATTCATGCAATAATGTGAGCTGCTTTTGACTTAAGCCTTGATGTGACCGGCCTTTCCGAATAGGAGTTGAAGAAAATCCTGTCGTGCTACTGCGGCCTACAACCCCGCAAAATCAATGGCTTTGTATTCCTTGGTTGGCAACAGTATGCTCATACCAGGCAACAAAGTAAGCATTCACTTCTCCGCCTTGCCATCTGAAAGAATATCGAGACCTTTGCCGAAACATAAAAATCAAGGCAAATGGAAACAATCAACAATCAGTCATCTCAACCGGCGGTCTAGTCCGGCACGGACAAACGATCTGGCTTCATTGAGGTGAATCCGGACGGGACACAGTCACCGGCGAAACCGGAAGAGCCAATGAGAGTCTGAGAAATCAGAATCCGATTCAACAACGGTCTGGTCATGAGCCTTTCTTAACTTTATG
>JBJEBJ010000114.1:0-23443 GCA_051869955.1 Candidatus Cryptobacteroides sp. | reverse complement strand
AAGGCCCTCCCTCAAAATCAGGTGGTTAGATCTCTATTAGCTGCAATGTGGGTTAACTGTTTCTGCGTTCTTCCTGGAGTTTTTCCTTGCACGCAACAGGGTTGCCGTAAATCCGGAGAAGGATATCGCGCAAATCTGCCCTGTTCAAGGACTTCTCCACCTTGTCAAGCTGGTGCTCTACATATTCAGTGAACGCCTCCACATCGACCGGTGAATAATGATGACTGTACTTGTAGGTGTGGTTGGCCATGTCGTATCCGATGTAATTCGTCTTCCACAACTTGTAACCTTCTATTACCCTGATATCTACAGCGTGGCGGATTGCCTGATACCTGTCATTCTTCGTGCAGCAGGACGCTTCCTGAATCTCGTCGTGGGTAAGAGGTTCACCGATGTTAAGGTGGATGTTGCCTTTCTGCTGCTGTATGCCGGTCATGATGCTGATAAGATCCTCCTTCGGACCCTTGACGTATTTCTGCGTCCGGGATATCAGGAGTTCGCGGGCCTTCATGACGTCGCAAGGCTCGTACTCGTATGATATGCTGAGAGGTACGATGTTCAGTTCTTCGAAGTTGGAAGTGAAATCCTTGGTTCCGCTCATGTCGAGCATCTTGAGAAGACCCTGTTCGGTGGTGTCGATTCCGTTCTTGGTCCTGCCTTCACGCTGTGCAATCCATATTGAGTTCTTTCCGGAAGTGATGCATGTCCTGATGTACTTGGACAACAATTGTGAAGAAAGATAGAGACTTCTGGCATTGATTCCGCGGATGACCTTGATCATCCTGTTCGAACGGATGAGGGCTTCAACATACGGATTGGACAGGAGATTGCTTCCAACTGCGATTTCTGTCGTCTGCATTCCGTTCTGGTAAAGTACTACCTGAGTTATTGCAGGGTCGAGAATTATGTCTCTGTGGTTGGAAAGTGCAAGGAATCTTCCGTTGATTTTCTTGAAATTGGCGATGCCGTCATATGAGAAGTTGTGGGCAGTATGGTCAAGCACCCATGTCACAGCCTTCTTCATGACAAGTGTCTGGAACTCGTCTATGCTCTTTATATTCTTGAGTACATTCCTGAGGAACTCTTTCTCTTCTTCAGGGAACAGCGCCTTAGATATTTCAAGCACGACAGGATGGTCTGCCAGCTTTCCCAACGCAATCACAGCCTCTTCATCCGTATACGGGCAGATACTGTCAAATTCATTCCAATCTTCATTCATAGCTTCGCTGAATAAGTTCATAATATACGCAAATCTAATAAAAAACGCATTAACCTACAACACCTCTGTGGCATTTTTGCTATCCTGGACGATATTGTCTTCTCTGAAAAGAAGTGAACTGTCTCCGTAACTCAGGAATCTGAAATCGTGTGACAGTGCAAAATCGTAAACAGCGCGCCAGTTACCTCCGAGGAATGCAGATACGAGCAGAATCAGCGTGCTCTCAGGCTGATGGAAATTGGTGACGAGCACATCGACTATCCTGAAACGGAAACCTGGAACGATGATTATCCGTGTCCCGGCCACAAGTTCGGCAAGATTGTTCTTTTCAAGATAGCTTGTAATTGCATCCAAAGCTTCTTCTGTGCTGTATGGATAATCCCTCGTGTAAGGATCCCATTGCTCAACATCTTCCGGGCGGCCTTTCTCGATACATGACACACCTATATAATACAGGGATTCCAGTGTTCTCACTGAAGTGGTCCCGACTGCGGTCACTTTCCTGCCCGAATGTCTCAGTCTCCTGATGAAGTCAAGTGTCACGACGAACGGCTCCCGATGCATGTGGTGTTTAGCCACTTCAGAATCCTTGACAGGAAGGAATGTGCCTGCCCCGACATGTAGGCAGACTGTCTCAGTCTCAATACCTTCTCTTCTGATATTCTCCAAGACTCTGTCAGTGAAATGAAGTCCAGCAGTAGGCGCTGCCACTGATCCACGTATTCTGGCATACAGAGTCTGGTATCTCTCCGAATCAATGGCTTCACTCTCCCTGTTCAGATATGGAGGAATCGGAATCGAGCCGCAAAGCTCCAGCACTTTGGAAAAAGGTGTGTCCGGAAGCGACCATCTGAAACGAACAATGCCGGTCTGTCCGTCCTTGGATTCAAGTTCTGCAGTGAGTCCGAGTGCAGTGATTTCAGGATCATTCAGCGGATTACATAGTGAGAGGATATCATTCTTCCATTTCTTGGCATTCCCGATGACGCATTTCCAGGAGCATGTATCAGTGGATGCGAATGATATGTTGTATTCGGCAGGTTTCTCAGGTTGCAGGCAGAATATCTCAATTCTGGCTCCGGTTTCACGGGTGAAATGGAGTCGGGCGGGAACTACTTTGGTGTCATTGAACACCATCAGAGATTCTTTCGGCAGGAACTGCGGTATATCGCGGAAGATATGTTCTGAAATCTCACCATTCTTATAGAGAAGCAATTTAGAGGAGTCCCGCTCATCCAATGGATATTTTGCGATTCTCGAGTCGGGCAGAGGATAATTGTAATCCTCGATTCTGATATCCGGTATCATGTCAATTCATACTTTGTGTTTACAAAATTACTCATTCCGTACGGGATTTCCAAGTTTACAAAGATAACAAAACGATGTTCAGATATGTAATTACATAGATAATATTTGTCAAGTTTACATTTATTATCATAAGATAATGTTAAATGTTGTGAATTTTAATTTTTGTTGAATAAGAAAAATTTATAATAAAAGTAGAATTATTGTAAGTATAATAATATCAATAGATTATGCCGTATTATATCATATATTATTTTATAATTTGAATGTAAATGGAGCACTGGAACGGCACAAGGTATAGTATTAAGGCATTATATCGGAAGTTAATACAATATAATTCAAGTATTTATATATTTCTATATATAGTAATACTTGGGTGTTTTCCACAATCCTTGCGACTTGTTGCATATGGTTTTACTTTTGTAAATCAAATAAATATTTTGAGTTGTCAAAAATTATTTCTACATTTGTAAAAATCGCAGTTAGAAATATGAACACAAGATTAGAGCAGTTTTTGTCCGCAGAGAATCTTTCGCAGTCACAGTTCGCCGATACAATCAAGGTGGCGCGTGCAAGCGTGTCACATATTCTTGCCGGTCGTAACAAACCGGGCTGGGATTTCCTCACAAGCATGATGAAGCACTTCCCTGACCTGAACCTTGAATGGCTCATGACAGGAAACGGGAAAATGTATAAATCTGCTTCCATGAAGCCTGTGACCCCGGAGAAAACTGACAAGGCCGAAGAATATCCCGGTCTGTTCTCCTCTGTCTCTCCGTCACCTGCCAGGATGCAGAGTCAGGACGAACATCAGGTTCCTGACCGTTCATATTCCTTCCAGAAGCTTACGGAAACGGAGAATTCCCGCCAGGAGGCTGAATTTTCAAGGGAGAAAAGGCAGGATCTGCCTCAGTCCCCTATTCAAGTAATTGATAATCAGCGTAAAATTGCGAAAATTATGGTATTTTACGATGATAATACTTTTATTGAAATAAAGTGAGTATCTTTGCGGTCGGAAAGAAATAATCACCGCAATCATGTACAAGCATTTCATCAGACCGATTCTGTTCAAACTCAATCCGGAAACAGCTCATAAGCTTACTTTTGACTGTCTCCGCATAGCAAGACGTATTCCATTGTGCCGCAATGTGATACGTCTTCTTTTCAAGCGTGAGCACCCGTCACTTTCCCGTGAAGTCTTCGGCATTAATTTCCCGAATCCTGTAGGTCTTGCCGGAGGCCTGGACAAGAACGGAGAATTCTACAATGAACTTTCTGACTTCGGATTCGGTTTCGTGGAGATAGGATCCCTGACAGCAAAGCCTCAGGATGGCAATCCCAAGCCTCGTCTTTTCCGAGTTGTCGGAGACAATGCCATCGTGAACAGGATGGGAATCAACAATCACGGGGCCTCCGAAGCTGTGAGAAACCTTAACGGGAATCATCCGCAAGTGATTGTAGCAGGGAACATTGCACCGAATTCCACATCTCACGGAGAGCAGGTAGCTGAAGATTATGCGACGGCATTTTCCCTTCTGTACGATTATGTGGACATGTTTGTCATCAATATTTCTTGTCCCAATGTGGAGGGGCTTACAAGTCTTCAGGACGTCTCGAGCCTGTCTGACATAATGGACAATCTGCTCAATATGAGGACCGGTTTTGACACATACAAGCCGATTTTGCTGAAACTTTCTCCGGATCTTGCTCATTCCCAAATAGATGAGCTGATTGAATATTCCCTTGTATCCGGCATAGACGGTATCGTGGCCGGCAATACGACCAGGACGCGTGACGGGCTGACTCTTCCTAAGGAGAAAATCGAGGAGATCGGGCGTGGAGGAATGTCCGGCGCTCCCCTGTACAATAAGAATCTCGAGATGGTCAGATACATATCGTCCAAGACTCAGGGGCGTCTTCCTATTGTTGGCGCAGGTGGTATAATGACACCTGAACAAGCACAGGAGATGCTCGATGCAGGAGCCTCATTGATAGAGATTTACACTGGTTTTATATATGAGGGTCCCGGCTTCGTGGAGCGTATTTTGAAACATCTCGATTCTAAAATTGAAAAGCAATGACAACAGCATCGGTTTGCACCATAGGCGATGAAATCCTCATCGGGCAGATAGTGGACACGAACTCCTCGAAAATCGCGGAGGCTTTGAATGCTACTGGTATAAAGGTTATTGAAATGCGATCCATCGGGGATGATCATTCTGAAATTGTCTCCTCATTGGAAGCTCTTCTTGTCAAATCCTCTATTGTAATAACGACGGGAGGACTCGGGCCTACGAAGGATGACATCACGAAAGCAGCTCTCGCAGAACTTTCAGGAGCCCGCAACTATGTGATAAACAAGGAACAGGATGCTATCATGCGGTCGATCCTGCATTCCAGGGGACTCGATGTCCTGGAATCTAATGCGGCCCAGGCAAGTGTCCCGGACACGTGTGAAGTGATTCCTAACAGGTATGGTACGGCGCCGATAATGCTGTTCCGCTTCAATGAATCAAGATATGGCCATCCAGCTGTCTTGTATTCCATGCCGGGAGTTCCTTTCGAGACGATGAATGCGCTTCCGGATGTTATTGCCGATATCCGTTCACATTTCGCACTTGCGGAAATAACTCACAGAACTATAATGACTTACGGCCTCGCTGAGTCTGCTCTTGCGAAACTGATAGAATCATGGGAGGCTTCCCTCCCTGAAAGCATGCATCTCGCATATCTGCCTTCAACGCTTACCGGAGTCCGTCTCAGGCTCTCAATGTATGGAGAGAACGGGCAGGACGGGGCAAAACAGATTGATGAGCAGATGGCTTCCCTTAAAGCCATTTTGGGCGATCTTGTGTATTCTGATACGGATGATACTCTTGAACACGCTCTTGGAGAGTGCCTGAAGGCATCCGGAAAGACGCTCAGCGCAGCGGAATCCTGCACTGGAGGCGAGATTTCACATCTGATAACTACCGTTTCAGGCTCTTCATCCTATTATCTCGGTTCCGTCACGTCATACGCTGTTTCAGTCAAGGAGAAAGTGCTGGGAGTGCCGGCAGAAACCATTGAAAATTTCGGGGTCGTCAGTTCTGAAGTAGCCGCAGCAATGGCTGAAGGGGTAAGGCGGGTGACAGGCAGCGACTATTCCGTGGCAACAACAGGTCTTGCGGGTCCAGGAGGAGGAGACGGAATCAATCCGGACGGTACTGTCTGGGTGGGAGTCTGTGATTCCAAAGGTAAAACATATACCAAGAAATTTCAGTATCATAACGATCGCAAGCGAAATATCGATCGTTTTGCGGCCTCAGCCATTCATTTCCTGTTAACTATTGTTAAAAATGACCTTAATTATTGAAAATCAGTTAATGAAACAAGTATGTTAGAATTCAAAACATTTTTGTTACATTTGGTTTTGTGAATTATAAGACTGAATTATCAGGATTCAAAGTATTGAGACATTGCTCTTTACGAAAAAATACGCTAAAATATAAATCAGACGGATTGTCCAGGCTATTTTGCTGAACAATCCGTCTTTTTAGAACATATCGGTATTTAGCCTCAGACAACAGCGAGTTCCTGGATTTCCTTCATTACCCTGAGAAAATTCCCTCCTGCAACCATTGAGATTTCATTCTCAGAATATCCTCTTCTCCTCATTTCCTCGAAAATAATCCCGGTCTTTGAAATGTCTTCAAGTCCTGAAGGAGTTACATTGATTCCGTCAAAATCTGAACCTATGCCCACATGGTCGATTCCTGCAACTGAAACTGCATGATCGATGTGGTCCACTACCCTTTTGTACGAAGGCCTCTCCAATCTTTCAAGCTTTTGAAGTATCTCAATCCAGTTTCTGTACTTTTCCGGATCTGCCGGGTCTTTGATGAACTCCGCTTCAACCGAATCAGCAAGCCCGTCCAGGCCTGATTCATCAAGAACCTTTGCAAAATCATCTGAAAGGAAGAGTGGATAGAAGTTGATCTGAATTACTCCCCCATTGGCTGACAATGCTTTAAGCATTTCGTCACTCATATTTCTGCGATGTCCTGCAAGCGCCCTGCAGCATGAGTGAGTAGATACGACAGGAGCCTTGGAACATCTGATGCAGTCAAAAAACGCTTCGTCTGACGCGTGAGCCAGGTCTATGATCATGCCAAGACGATTCATTTCGGCAATCACCTGCCTCCCGAACGGGCTGATTCCATGCCATCTTCTTCCAACCGCAGCAGAATCACAGATCTGGTTGTCCGTATTGTGGGTCAATGTCATGTAGCTTACGCCCATCCTGTGAAATTCTCTCAGCAAAGACAAATCATTCTGTACCGGAAGTCCGTTCTCCATACCTATAAATATGGAAATCAAGCCTTTGCGCTTGTTTAGAAGAGCCTCTTCCGGAGTTCTCGCGAGAGCTGCTATATCAGAAGATTCTTCCACAGAGTCCTTGACCGCCGCAAGCATCTGGAGAGCATATCTCGTAGCCGAGTCCGGCTCCATCGTCCCTGGTGTGTAAAGGGCGAAAAAAGACGCGTCTATATGACCTCTTATCATCTTCGGAAAGTCCACATGGGCAAACGGATTGTCAACCGCAAGGTTTCTCAACCGGATGATTTGGGAAGGTGTATCGCAGTGTGAATCAAGTATATACATTGGACTATCATTCTTCGGTATACGGTTCCACTGAAGCATTTGACAGCCGGATGACGCTGAACAGGGGCTCGCCTTTGAAATAGAGCCTGCTGCCCTTCATCTCCAATGAAATCCTGCCGTTTCCTGAAACATAGCATGATGCTCCGCCCTCAATCTTGAGAGAATAGTCATTGCATTCTGTCCCGAGAAGATTGGCTGCGCATCCTCCGGCCGCAACCAAATCCACCGAATCTGCATTGCCGTTCATTGTCAAGGAACTTGATTTTGAGGCTTTTATAATGGCAGAACCGCATTGGGAAGTGATGTTTGCCAATCCAGAACCGGACATTTCAACGAAAAGGCTGTCGCACGCTGCACTCAATTCGGCTGAGGCATTTCCGGTTAATTTAATGCTTGCTTTGCTGCTGTTCAGTACCAGGCCGGAAGCCTTCGCCCTTCCTGCAAGGCTGAGCATGAACCGTTCGCTCCGGAATGCACCAAGTCTTGATACAAGATGGGCGTCACCGCTCAATTCTATCTGCTCCAATGAAGGTGCCTTGACGGTAAGGAAGAATTGAGGTTCCCTCATGTCTTTTGTCTTCCATATTTTCTTCAGCTCGGCAGGCATCGCCTTCGTGTTCATGTCTACAATCAGAAGATTGTTCTTGACATATACTTCAATGTAGTCCTGAAATTCGCTTCCACATGAAAGTTCTGCACCATAACTCTCTGATTCTTCGATAGTTATTTCGCAGCTTGCCATAGCCTCAATTCCATTGAAAGAATTGAGATCCAGCTTTTTAGTGACATTTTCCGCTCTCATGGCAAATGCCTGTCCAAGCAATAGCATGGTTACAGTCAATGTCATTGAAATGATTCTATTTCTTCTCATATCTTTTCAGTTTTATAATACTTCTTCCGACAGCTCCGCCCATTCGTCAGTCTTCGCATCCAGATCTCGCTTGTCCTCAAGATACTGCCTCGTGAGCTCCATGATATCGTCATTCTCTCCGGGTGATGCGAGGAGGGTCTCAATCCTCTTCATGTCTTCTTCAAGTTTCGCTATCTCCTTTTCCAAGAATGCAATACGGTTTCTTATCTTTCGTTCTTCTTTAGATATTGCCTTTTTTGCCTGATACTCTTTCCGGCCTTCTGATATTTCCTGTTGTACGGCAGGCTCCCCTTTCCGTCCCTGCTGTTCCTGAGATGTGTGGAAACGTCTCTCAAGTTCCTGCAGATTCTCAATCTTGCGTTCTTCGAGGAAGTCGGCAATACCGCCGAGATGCTCCTTTACCTTTCCGTCCCGGAATTCGTATAGTTTGTCCACGAGGCCGTCGAGGAAGTCCCTGTCATGGGATACGATAACCAATGTCCCGTCAAACTGCCTGAGGGCCTGTTTCAGGATGTCCTTGGACTTGATATCCATGTGGTTGGTAGGTTCGTCCAATGCCAGCAGATTATACGGCTGCAGCATCAGTTTCGCCATTCCCAGTCTCGCCCGTTCGCCTCCGCTCAATATCGATACTTTCTTGTCTATGTCCTCGCCCTTGAACAGGAATGCGGCGAGAATGTCGCGCAACTTTGTCCGTATGTCACCCGAAGCCACGCTTTCAAGAGTCTCGAGCACTGTTAAATTCCTGTCCAATATGTCTTCCTGATTCTGTGCAAAATAGCCTATGCTGACATTGTGCCCTATACGCGCTTCGCCTGAAATTGGCTCCAACTCTCTCATTATCACTCTCATAAGAGTGGTCTTGCCTTCTCCGTTCCTGCCGACGAGGGCCACTTTCTCACCTCTTCTTATCTCGATGTCGGCATCCCGGAAAACTACTTTCTGAGGATAGCCTACAGTCAGTTCAGTACCCTTGAAAACCACGTCCCCTGACCTTGGAGCCGGAGGGAACTTTACTGTCATGGCCGAATTGTCAGTCTCGTCAATCTCAATCCTTTCCAGTTTCTCCAAAGCCTTGATACGGGACTGGACCTGATTCGATTTCGTCGGCTTGTACCTGAACCGGTTGATGAAATCCTCGGTCTTCTCGATCATCTTCTGCTGGTTCTCGTATGCTGCCATCTGCTGGCCGATTCTGTCTTTGCGAAGCTCAAGATATTGACTGTAAGGGACTTTATAATCGTGGATGTGCCCGGCCATAATTTCGATTGTCCTGTTGGTCACCGTATCGAGGAAGCGGCGGTCGTGGGAAACGAGCAGTATTGAACCACGGTAATTCTTAAGATATTCCTCCAACCACTCAATGGATTCGATGTCCAAATGGTTGGTCGGCTCGTCAAGAAGCAGCACATCAGGCCTTGAAAGCAGGATCTTCGCAAGTTCAATCCTCATGTTCCATCCCTGGCTGAACGTCTCTGTAGGCCTGTCGAAATCCGCGTCCCTGAAACCGAGTCCAAGCAATGTCTTCTCCGCCTGGACACGAGGTGGCTCAGAATGCTCCACGGCAAGCCTGTCGTTGATGTCATTCATCCTGGCTATCAGGGACATATACTCCTCGGACTCGTAATCGTCACGGCTTGCAAGCTCATTTCCTATGGACTCAAGTTCATTCTCAAGAGCAGTCATTGCAGCGAAAGCGGTCATCGTCTCCTCCATCACCGTCCGACCCCTGTGATGCTCCATGATCTGGGGCAGATAGCCTACGTCAAGATGATTCGGCTTGTCAATATGTCCGGAAGTCGGACTCTGCATCCCGCAAATCATCTTCATGATTGTGGACTTGCCTGCACCGTTCTTCCCTACCAGTCCGATTTTGTCGTTCTCGCTGATATGGAAATTGATGTTGTCAAGCAGTGTATAACTTCCGTAAACAACTGATATGCTGTTGATTGATATCATCTTATATTCATTTTTTCACGCAGACCAGAACGCTCAGTTCATACAGCAGATAAAGCGGAAGAGCTGCTATTGCCATCGAGAACGGGTCTGCCGGAGTGATGATTGCCGCCACAACAAGTATGCCTATGGCAGCATGCTTCCGGTAGTGTTTCAATGTATCCCTCGTTATCAATCCCATACTCGACAGGACAGCTATCAAAACAGGAAATTCGAATACGATGCCGAACAGAATAACCATCGACGAGAACATCGATATGTACGAATTCAGGGTAATCGTGTTCGCGATGGAGTCGCTGACCGTATAGCCCTGGAAAAATGAGAGCGTGATAGGGAAAATGAGGCAGAAGCCGACTGCTACACCGAGATAGAACAAAACTGCAGAAGACAGGAATGCCTTGCTGACGGAGATCCGTTCGTTCTCATACAATGCCGGAGCGATGAATTTCCAAACCTCATAAATCACGTATGGAAAGGCCAATACGAATCCGCATATAAACGATACCTTGAGGTGTACGAAGAATTGTGCAGATATCTCCGTATTAATCAGCTCCATTGAGAAATCCTGGCCGAACCACTTGTAGATGAAAAAGTCCGGACGGCTCGGCGCTAGTATGATGTCATCGAAAAGAATCTTCTTGAAGCACAACAATACCACGCTTACAAGTACTATCGCGAGTGCTGAACGGAACAATGTCCCCCTCAGCACGTCGAGATGATCCCAGAAGCTCATTTCTTCATTTTCTGCGCTCACTGCGGACTTACTTTTTCAGTTCAGAATCCACGTCGTCGAGTTCTTTCTCGACATCCTTGATGCCGTCCTTGAAGCTTTTCACGCCTTTGCCCAGGCCACGCATGAGCTCAGGAATTTTCTTTCCGCCGAACAGGAGAAGTATCACAAGAGCAATGATGACCACTTCCCACGGGCCAACGATACCAAGAGGCAAAACCATCATAATCCAATAATATTAAATTGTTAATAACTATCTGTCATTCAGCCTGGAACGAACCAGTGCCGCAAACTTTTCCGGGCAGGCTACAGGTCTTCCTGTCTTCTTGTCGAGGAAACCGATTGTCACGACGCCTTCAGCGCAAAGGATTCCGTCCTGATTATAGACTTCCTCCCTGATGGGCAGCTTGGCAAGAGGAACCTTGTCTATCATGCACACGCATCTTACAGTGTCTCCGAGTTTTGCGGAATGTTTGTATTTGCAAGTCACGGACACGACCGGCATCACGATTCCGTCAGCCTCGATCTCGTCGACCGGATAACCTCCGTCCTTGAGCATGTCAGTCCTGGCGCACTCGAAATACCTGATGTAATTCGAATGGTGAACTATACCCATCTGGTCGGTCTCATAATACCTGACCGGAAAGCTTGTCTCGTAATAAAGCATTGTCAGTCAATTTACTAAAGTCCTTTCAAAGCCTTGAGCTGGGACTCGTAGCTCTCTATCTTGGAGAGGGAGTCGGCTTCCTTCTTCCGCTCCATGGCAACTACCTTTTCCGGTGCATGTGCCACGAAACTCTCATTGGACAGTTTCTTGCGCACGCTCTCAAGGAATTTCTTCTGGTATTCCAGCTCGGCCTCGAGTTTGGCAACCTCTTCTTCCACGTTTACCTTTCCGGTCAGAGGGACGTACATCTCCACAGTCCTGATCATCTGGGACACGCCTTCTGCGGTATTGCCGAAATTCGTTACAATCTCGGCTGATGACGTATTGGCCAGCTTGCTCACAACTGATATCATCCTTGCAGGGAACGCTCCCTTGAACTTGACCTCGAGAGCTTCCTTAGGGGACAGGTTCTTCTGCTGCCTGATGCTGCGGATTGCATTGACGGCTTCCTGCACGAGTTCGAAATCACTGATGAGGGCGCTGTCGAAATCTCCTCCCTGAGGCGTCCTCTGGAACATTATAGTCTCCCCTTCTCCTCTCTCGGCCATTGCATGCCACAGTTCTTCTGTGATGAACGGCATCACAGGATGAATCATCTTCAGAAGGGCCTCGAAGAAACCTGTAGTTGCATTATAGGTAACTGCGTCAATTGACTGGCCATAAGCAGGTTTCACAATCTCAAGATACCATGAGCAATAGTCGTCCCAGAATAGTTTGTAGATGCTCATGAGGGCATCGGAAATCCTGAACTTCGAGTAATGGTCCTCGACGGTGGCAATGGTCTGGTTCAGTTTGGCGGTGAACCACTCCACTGCAGTTGCAGCAGCTTCCGGCTGGGCTATTGAACTGTCCACAGACCAGCCTTTTACAAGTCTGTATGAATTCCAGATCTTGCCGCAGAAATTCCTGCCCTGCTCCACCTGTGACTCGTCGTAGAAAATGTCGTTTCCTGCAGAGGCGCAGAGAAGCATGCCTATACGTACCGCATCAGCACCGTATTTTGCTATTAGGTCAAGAGGGTCAGGGGAATTGCCGAGGGTCTTGGACATCTTCCTGCCGAGCTTGTCCCTTACGATTCCGGTGAGATATACGTTGCTGAACGGCTCTTTGCCCATGAATTCGTTGCCGGACATTATCATCCTGGCAATCCAGAAGAACAGGATGTCCGGTCCGGATACAAGGTCGTTAGTCGGATAATAGTAGGAAAGATCCTTGTTGGCTTCCTTCTCGGGATGTCCCGGCTTTCCGGCGTCGAAAACGGAAATAGGCCAGAGCCATGACGAGAACCATGTGTCGAGCACATCCTCGTCCTGCCTGAGCCGGGATGCCTCGATGGACGGGTCAATCTTCCTTGCAGCTTCGAGGGCAGCCTCCGGAGTGGCCTCCACAACGAACTGTCCGTCAGGCAGGTAATATGCCGGGATACGCTGTCCCCACCAGAGCTGGCGGCTTATGCACCAGTCTCTTACGGTCTCCATCCAATGCCTGTACGTATTCTTGTATTTGTCAGGAATCAGCTTCACGTTGCCGCTTTCCACAGACTCGAGAGCCTTCTCTGCAAGCTTGTCCATCTTCAGGAACCACTGTGTGGAGAGCTTTGGTTCGATAACCGCATTTGTCCTTTCTGAGTATCCGACAGGAGATGTGTATTCCTCCACTTTCTCGAGGCAACCGGCCTCCTGGAGCATCTTCTCGATTTTCTTCCTTGCGACAAACCTGTCCTCACCGACGAGAATCACTGCCTTCTCGTTCAGGCGGCCGTGATCGTCAATGATGTCGGTGACTGGAAGATTGTGACGGAGTCCTATCTCGTAGTCGTTGATGTCATGGGCAGGGGTCACCTTGAGGCAACCGGTACCGAAACCAATCTCGACATAGGAGTCTTCGATGATAGGTATCTCCTTGTTAATCAGAGGAATAAGCACCTTCTTGCCCTTCAGCCAATGATATCTTTCGTCTGCAGGATTGATGCTGACCGCAGCATCGGCCATGATGGTCTCAGGCCTTGTGGTTGCAACAATTATGTATTTGTCGGTGCGGTTCCCGTTGCCGTCGGAAATATAATATCTGAGGTGATAGAAATGGCTCTTGGTGTCTCTGTGGATGACCTCCTCGTCACTAACTGCGGTAAGTCCTTCAGGATCCCAGTTTACCATTCTGACTCCCCTGTATATCCAACCTTTCTTGTAGAAATATACGAATGTGTTGATTACGGCCTCGGTAAGGTCAGGGTCCATGGTGAACTTGGTCCTGTCCCAGTCACAGGAGGCTCCGAGCTTGCGAAGCTGCTTCAGGATGATGCCGCCGTGCTCCTCCTTCCATTCCCATGCGTATTTGAGGAATTCCTCGCGCGTAATGTCTTCCTTGTTGATACCCTGGGCCTTGAGTTTGGCTACAACCTTGCTCTCCGTAGCGATGGAGGCATGGTCAGTGCCCGGAATCCAGCAGGCGTTTTTCCCGTCCATGCGGGCCTTGCGGATGAGGACGTCATTCAGGGTGTTGTTCAGTACGTGTCCCATGTGCAGGATGCCGGTCACGTTAGGCGGCGGAATCACGATTGTATAAGGTTCCCTTTCATCCGGTTCCGAATGAAACATATTGTGTTCCAGCCACCAGGCATACCACTTGTCTTCAACCTGCGACGGATCGTACTTTGCTGAAAGTTCCATTTTGTACAAAAAATTGTTAATCTTCCCTAAATTAGTTACAAATGCATGTATAATTCCACGCACAATTCTACAAAGATAGTCAATTTTTAGCTATATTTGCAATACGGAAAAAGAAACATGACATGGAAAACGAGAACAACAAACAGCAGATCAGCCTCGAACTGAAGCCCGAGGTGGCGAAAGGCTCATATTCGAATCTTGCCATCATTACACATTCCCACAGCGAGTTCATCATTGATTTTGCGGACATTCTTCCGGGCATGCCCAAGCCGGAGATTGCCAACCGCATCATAATGACTCCGGAACACGCCAAAAGGCTTCTTTCCGCATTGATGGACAACATCAACAAATACGAATCTTCATTCGGGCCTATTGACATGGGAGTACGTCAGGGTGCACAGAGGGAGAACACTTTCAACCTCGGTGACTTCACCCCGTTCAACAACGGCACAAAGTCCTGACGGCCATGGCATTGAATAATTCTTTGCAAGCTCCTGACTTCAGCACGATACGCGGCCTGGCATTCGACGTGGACGGCGTTTTCACTGACGGAGGCATTCTCTGCGACCTGAGCGGAGAACTCTACAGGACATTCGATGCCAAGGACGGATTCGGAATCAGGATGGCTTCCCTTAACGGATACCACGTAGGAATCATTACTGGTGGACGTTCGGCATCGATTGCAGCACGATTCAAGAGCTGCGGAGTCAATGCCGAGGACGTGTATCTCGGTTCGAGGGACAAGATTGCCGACTTCGAGGATTTCTGCATGAGGCACGGACTTGAACCTTCGGAAGTGCTTTACATTGGAGACGACATACCTGACATCCCGGTCATAGAGGCCTGCGGCATAGGTGCCTGTCCATCTGATGCAGTACCTGAGGTAAAGGAGGTATGTGATTATATATCACCGTTTCCCGGAGGCAGAGGATGTGTGAGGGACGCAGTCGAGAAGGTTCTCAAGGCTCAGGGAAAATGGGTGTTCGACGTAAAAGGATATAAAGCCAGATTCTGACGGATATGGACCTGAAATTCAGGAAACTGATATTGGCAAGCGCCTCCCCGAGACGGAGAGAGCTGCTGCAAGGTGCTGATTTGCAATTTACTGTAGATTCAGATACAAATTTTGTGGAGGAATATGCGGAAGGTACTCCCGCTGAGGAGATTCCTGCACTTATGTCCGAAGGCAAGTCATACGGATTCCACAGGAAGCTGGAAGAGGACGAGATATTGCTCACGTCCGATACGATGGTCATATGTGACGGGATGGCGATGGGCAAGCCACACGACCGCAAGCAGGCTATTGAAATGCTGGAGTTCCTTTCAGGCAAATGCCATTCGGTCGTGACGGCAATCACGCTGAGAAACTCCGTTCGCTCGGAGACTGTCTCCGACAAGGCCTGCGTACATTTCAAATCCCTCACTTCAGCGGAAATAGAATATTATGTGGACAAATACCGTCCTTATGACAAGGCCGGCGCATACGCCATCCAGGAATGGATCGGCTATATCGGAATAACGAAAATCGAAGGCTCTTGCTTCACTATTATGGGACTCCCGATACATCTTGTGTATCAGGAACTTGCAAAATTTATTGAATAATCCCCGAAGGCTATTCCACGTAGAGCAGCAGTCCCTTCAGATACTCCCCTTCCGGATGATAAATGTTTACGGCATGGTCGGCCGGCTGGTTGAGCCTGTCCAGTATCCTGACTTTCCTTCCGGTCTGTGCCGCTCCCGAGAATACGGCCAGGGCGAAAGCCTCCTTGTCCACAACCTGAGAGCAGCTGAAAGTGAATACCAGTCCTCCCGGAGCTACTTTGGATATGGCTGCGGCATTTAGCCTCTGGTATGCCCTGAGTGCATTGTTCAGCGCTCCCCTGTGTTTGGCAAATGCCGGCGGATCCACAATCATCAGGTCATATTTGTCAGCCGGTGTATTCCTGAGAAAATCCATTGCGTCCTGACAATATTCACTATGTCTTCCATCCTCGAATCCCCCTTCGGAAATGTTTCTTGCAACTAATGACATAGCTTTTGAAGAACTGTCAACTGAATCCACATGTGCTGCTCCTGCACCTAAAGCATAGATTGAGAAACCTCCCGTATAGCAGAATAGATTCAATACGTTGCGTTCCTTTGCATATCTCTCGACAAGAGCCCTGTTCTCCCTCTGGTCAAGGAAGAATCCCGTTTTCTGGCCCTCGTTCCAGTTCACTATGAACTTGTAACCGTTCTCATGGACCACGAGTTCGTCTCCCTTGAGGTCATCCCTTTTGTACAGATATCCGTCAACCAGGTCGAGACCGGCCTTGAACGGAGCCGTGCCCGAGCTTTTGTCATAAACTGCCTTCAGGGAGTCACCATATACGGCCACAAGGGCATCGGCAATCTGTTTCCTGGCCCTGAACATGCCTGCAGAATGTGCCTGCATCACGCAGACTCCGTCATAATAATCTATAATCAGTCCGGGCAGATTGTCCCCCTCACCGTGGACAAGACGATAGCAGTCAGTAACCCTTCCATTGGCAGTTCCGTCAACCAAACCGGCTGACCTCCTCACTTCCAATGCCCTGGAAATCATTACCTTCCAGAAATCCTCCACGAGTACTTCGGACTCGAAGCTGAGCACCCTGACGGCTATGGAACCTATCTGGTAATGTCCTGCAGCGAGGAACTTGCCGTCCGCGCTGTAAACTGTCACAACATCTCCCTCGGCAGGATGCCCTACAATCTGTGCAACCGCCCCGGAGAATACCCACGGATGGAATCTCTTCAGAGACTCCTCCCTACCTTTCTTCAGAATTATTTTTGACATCGGCCTTCTTCTTTGATCTTCTGCGTTTATTGTATCTTCTGCGCCTGTTGCGGCTCTTTTTCTTCTTCGCTGACCCTTCTTGCTGAGCAGGAACTTCCTTCTTTTCCTTAGGCTGCTCCTGAACCGGGTGCATTTCCTCGTATGAAAGCGGGTTCTTTTCGCTCTTCATCAGCTTGTTGTACATCTCCCGGCATATCCATGCGTCCGTGGATGCGTATTTGAGCTGGGATTCGGACAAGGTGCCGGCTTCCCAGTTAGAAAGCTGCTGCGTCTTCGATATTCTCACTCCGAGAATGATTGCAGCCATCTTCTTCACGCTCTTGTCCTTGATTCCGTATTCCCAGACCATCTTCTGAAGGTCTTCGAACCCTGCCGCATCGAAATTCTTCCTCCGTTGCAGACCGCGGATATCATCGTTTACGGCCGCCCCTATCTTGAGAATCTTCGGATTGGCAAGAATCGCGCATATCCTGTCGTCCATCTCGTGCTGCTTCACCCGGAAAAGGAACGCCTCCCGTGCACCGGAGAGCTGGAGAAGGGATACTCCGTAATGCGGCTGTCCCGGAGAAAATGACGGTCTCGATTCAGTATCAAAGCCTATCACCTTCTGCCTTCTCAGATATTGTACGGCATGCTCCAGTTCAGGGCCGGGCTTGTCAATGACATATATCTTCCCTTCAAAAGCAGCCAAAGGCAGATTGTCAATTTCCTGGGGTGTGATACTACTTTGATACATAGAGTTCAAATGTTTTTGGAGCGTAATGTCTCATGCAGACTGCGACACTGTCCTGCAATTGCCGGTTTTCGGATTTTATCATAAGGAAGGTCACAATGTCAGAAGACGGAGCCCTGTTGTATTTGAAGCTCCCGGCAAAGCTGCCGTTGTCCGTATACTCAGCTGCAAGTCCGGGAACTGGAGAGACCGTATAGAACTCGGCTGAAGGATAAGCAACCTTGTGGGTGAACTGGTTTGACTCCCTGAGATATCTTATGCATTCGGCAGTCACCGCATCACCGGCATCTATGAATTCAAATCCTTCTGAAAGCAGGGACCTGTATACGAAAAGGCTGTCGTCACCGTTCTCGACAATGTCCTTTATGCCGGCATTCAGCTCTGATGCGCTCAGAGGCATGTCATCTACAAGCACAGCATCGAGAGCAGAACTCTGTCCGGAGGCCTTGTATAGTCTCAGGAATGACATTATTCGTTCCTTGACATCCCCTTCATGTTCAGGGCAAAGAATTTCGTAAGTCATTGACGGATATTTGTCTGCAAGTCCTGAAAGAACCGAGGAGCAGATGCCTGCACCGAGTCTCTCCGAAGTGGTCCAGACGGCAATCGAAGCATCATTGCCATGTCTCCTGACGGCCGCGTCGAACATTGAATGTATCGGTGAAATCACCTTGACTTTCCCGCCGGTGGCATTCACCGCAGTCTGTATGTCACGGTATCCATAGGCGGAAAGATATGAGGAAGAGAGGACGAACACCTTTGCACTCCGTTTCCTGACCAGATTATCCCTGTCGTACTGGCTGGGAGCACACAGGGAATCAATCCCGTGCATATAGCATTTGACTGCGCTCTCCCTCAGGTACTCCTCGTTGGACAGGTCGATATAGCCCTGATATGGAGCATTTGCCATGTCGCTTGTGACAGCGATGCACTCCCCTGCGAAGTCCGGCAGTCCGTCCGGAATCCTGCGTCCGGTGACATTGTCGAAGTCATCGCAAGTGAGAAATTTCTCCGCCATGACAAATGTCTCGTCGGCAGGCCCGAAAATGCAAATAGACCCGGACTTTCCGTCGCATCCGGCCGTCATCAGACGTGCGAAACCGGCGGATGTGGTGTCCGACAGGATCTCATTTACATATTTGACAGACAAAGGGTCACCGGCCCCACGGTTCAGACAAGATACCGCGAAGGTCGGTGACAGGATGATCAATAATGTTGTAAGTCTCTTCCTCACGTCGATTAGTATTCAAATTTCGCATGCCGCAAATTGCTGCTTTCCAGAGGTATTATTGCTCTGTGCGAGCAAAAGGCCCGCGCGCATTTTTTTGTATACGCTACCCTTTTCCTAAATCCCTACCGTCCCTTCGGGCTGCTCGCTGCAAAAGGCCACTGGACTTTTGCTAATCGCTCCCGACCCCGGGAACCTGCTCGCTGCAAAAGACCACTGGGCTTTTGCTGAACGCTCCCGACCTACCATCGGCCTGAAGGCCTCTAAAGCAGTTGTTTCGCTCTGCGAAACTCATGTTTAATAGTATTTTCAGAAGAACAGGAGTTCCCTGTATTTCGGCAGAGGCCAGAGCTCGTCATCTACAAGCATCTCGAGATGGTCGGCACTGTAACGTACCTTGTCCATTTCGGCCTTGACCTCGGTTGAATACAGATATGCCCTTTCCGCCATGTCCTCCACTTTGTTGGCCTTCTTGCGTGCCTCCACGAGAGCTTCCACATCAGCAGAAATATCGTTCACGAAACCTGAAATCTTCTTGTATGTATCCATGTCAGCCTTGCAGAGCGAACGGAACTCGTCACCGAACACATCCTTGCAGCCCTGTATGCTCTTCACGAGTATGTTCTGGTAGCTTACCGCAGCAGGAATAACATGATTCAGGCAGATGTCCCCTATTATACGTGCCTCGATCTGCAGTTTCTTCACGTAAGTCTCGTTCTGTACCTCGTAACGGGCCTCGGACTCTGCCGGGGAGAGGACTCCGAGCTTGCTGAACATGTCCACAGTCTCCTTTTCCGTATATACTTTATAGGACTCTGGGACATTGCGCACTGCCTTCAGGCCTCTGCGTGCGGACTCTTCCTCCCATTCCTTGCTGTATCCGTTGCCTTCGAACATCACGTTTTTGGATTCGGAAATGAATTTGCGTACGGTTGAAAGCACGGCGCCCTGACGGCTCTCTCCGGCTGCCTCGAGAGCATCAACCTCAGCACGGAATTCATTCAGGCTCTCAGCCACGATGGAATTCAGTACGTATGTCGCACCTGCAGCATTGGCTGAAGATCCGACAGCACGGAACTCGAACCTGTTTCCGGTGAATGCGAACGGAGAAGTCCTGTTGCGGTCGGTGTTGTCCTGAAGGATCTCCGGAATCGAGCTTACCATCTGGATGGAAGCTTTTCCGGCCTCTGTATCGGCAGGGTCGGTCATGTTCAGGATGCTCTCGAACACCTTTGAAACTGTTGTTCCGGAGAAGATGGACATCACTGCAGGAGGTGCCTCGTGTCCGCCGAGCCTGTATGAGTTGTTGAGAGTGCATACAGAGGTCATCAACAGATGGTTGTGACGATATACCGCACGAACAATCGACGCGTAGAATGCCAGGAACTGGAGATTTTTGACAGGAGTCTTGCCCGGTGAAAGGAGGTTTACTCCGGTATCGGTCTGCATAGACCAGTTGCAGTGCTTGCCGCTTCCGTTGATGCCGTCGAACGGTTTCTCGTGGAAAATCACTTTCAGATGGTGCTTCTCGGCCACTTTCGGCATGAGAATCATCAGGAGCATGTTCTGGTCGATGGCCTTGGTAGCCTCGCAGAAAACAGGTGCGCACTCGAACTGGTTCGGCGCCACCTCGTTATGTCTTGTCTGGAGCTGTATTCCGAGCTTGTATGCCTCGGTCTCGAAATCTTTCATGAAGGCTTCCACCCTTGAAGGAATTGCTCCGAAATAATGGTCGGAGAGCTGCTGGTCCTTGGCGGAAGTATGTCCGATGACGGTCCTGTCGCAGAGCTTCAGGTCAGGTCGTGCATTGTACAATGCCTCGTCCACGAGGAAATATTCCTGCTCGAGTCCGACATTGACGGAAATTGATTTCACCGACTCGTCGAAAAGGTTGACGACGGAAGTTGCTGCGGAACTCAGGGCCTGGATGGACCTCAGGTTAGGCACTTTCATGTCAAGAGCCTCGCCAGTGTACGATACGAATACGGACGGGATGCAGAGCGTCTCGTCGAGAATGAATACCGGAGAGTTCGGATCCCATGCGGAATATCCTCTCGCCTCGAATGTGTTGCGCAGTCCTCCGTTAGGAAAACTTGACGCGTCAGGCTCCTGCTGGACGAGTGCGGTGCCGCTGAAACGCTCGAAGACCTGTCCGTCCTTCATTGTGACGAATGCTTCGTGCTTCTCCGCAGTAGTTCCGGTCAGAGGCTGGAAGAGGTGGGTGTAATGTGTGGCACCCCTCTCGATAGCCCACGTTTTCATCGCGGAGGCGATTTCGTTCGCCACCGACCTGTCGATAGTCTTGCCGAAACGTACAGCTGACTGCACGGCTTCATAGGCGGTCTGGGACATGTATTTCCTCATTTTTGCGAGGTCGAACACATTTTCCCCGAAGTAGGCCGATACAGGCCTCTTCTCGACGAACCAGCGCTCCGTTGTGTGGGAGGCAGCCTCGTCCAAAGCTCTTTGTCTGAAAGTTGACATAATTTTATGTGATTTTGTTAAGTACGTCCACAAAGGTAAAAAAAATCACTATCTTTGTAAAAGCTTTATGGTTTAATTTTTAATTAAAACGAATAATAATGGCAAATATCTCTCACAAGTCCGAGTTGATGCCTGCTTCGGCCATCAGAAAACTCGTTCCTTTCGCGGATGCCGCCAAAGCCGACGGCGTGAAGGTCTATCATCTTAATGTCGGCCAGCCTGACATCAAGTCCCCTGAATGTGCCCTTGAAGCAGTCAGGAAAAACACCCTCGACCATGTATCCTATTCCAATTCCGCAGGACTCATCGAGCTCCGTAAAGGGCTTGTCGAGAAATATTACAAGAAAATCGGCATTGACATTGAAGTTCCTGAGCTGATAGTTACAGTGGCCGGAAGCGAAGGCGTGAATCTTTCACTGCAGATCACATGCGACGAAGGTGACGAGGTCATCGTAATGGAGCCGTTCTACACGAATTACAACACGTTCGCATACATGAACGGAATCACGATGAAGGCCGTTCCGACAGATATTCGTGAAGGGTTCAAGGTTCCGGACATTTCGGAATTCGAGAAACTCATCACCCCGAAGACCAAGGCAATCCTCATCAGCAACCCGGGCAACCCTACCGGTACCCTCTATACCAAGGAAAACATGCTTGCTCTCGGTGAAGTGGCCAGAAAGCATGACCTTTTCCTTATTTCAGACGAGGTCTATAGGGAGTTCTGCTATACAGACGAGCCTCATTTCTCCGCAATGAACATTCCTGGACTTGAGCAGAATGTTATTCTTATAGACTCTGTTTCAAAGCGTTACAATCTTTGCGGCTGTCGTATCGGTTGCATCATCTCCCACAACAAGGACGTGATGACAGCAGCGATGAAATACGCACAGGCAAGGCTCTGCCCTCCAATTTACGGACAGCTTGCCGCTCTCGGAGCACTCGACACACCTGACGAGTATTTCAATGCAGTAAAAGAGGAATATATCCGCAGGCGCGACTATATGATAGGGCGTCTCAATGCCATGCCGGGAGTATTCTCACCTCTTCCGATGGGAGCATTCTACACGATTGCAGAGATTCCGGTGGACGATGCCGAGAAGTTCGCGAAATGGATGCTGACGGAGTTCAGGCTTGACGGCCAGACGACGATGGTGACTCCGGCTGCTTCATTCTACAAGACCAAAGGCAGGGGAATCAATCACATACGTGCTGCGTACGTGCTTGAGGTGCCTGAGCTTGAGAAGGCAATGGATATCTTGGAGAAAGGACTTCAGGAATATCCGGGAAGATTATAGTCCGAGAACTTCCAGTATCTTGGGAATCAACATATTGTAAAGGTACTCATTCTCCATGAAATGGGTGCCTTTATATATTTTGTACGAGTCGTTGCCGAAATATTTTCTCCATTTCCTTACGCTGACGACCCCGAACCTGCGGTAATGGTCGGCGGTTCCGAAGAATGCGAAATAATAGTCTTTCCCGCCTTTCTTCGGAGATTCTGCGAGGGCTTTCCTGCCGACTCCGGAATAATGTGAAAGTATCTCCATAGTGAAATCAAGGCTTTGTCGTTCTGGACTGTACGGCTGGAAGAGTTTTCTCATGACCCACGCGGAACCCGGTATATGCGATATATTTGACATCCATGCAGCCGCTCCAAGTGAAGGTGAAACCATGATGTGAGGTACTCCCCTGAGTCTCAGGGCGTGGAGGCTGCCGAGGGACTCCCCTATCACAAGATCCGGTTCCAGTTCGCTGAACCATCCGCAAATCATCGGGAACGCTATGTCCGGGTCGATGTCATAAGTCCTGACAATCACCTTGATACGGACATCAGGAGAAGTGAATTCGTTCAGATGTTCATTCAGGAAGGACGGTATCCTGCTGTCAGTCCCGCCTCCCATTCCATGGATGTATAATACGGTATATTCTTTCATGATTTGATTTCTGAGGCTGCAAAGATATTGAAAAATCGCGATAAGATTGATATTTCCGCCGGAATTGTATAAATTTGTAATGATTGGCTGACCCCGGTCAGACGTTTTGGATAAACAAATTCATTATAATATGAAACCCCCATGACTTTTTCAAGCCGTCCACGAGAATGAAAATGGATAAT
>JBJEBJ010000113.1:0-4826 GCA_051869955.1 Candidatus Cryptobacteroides sp. | reverse complement strand
ACGATAGTTATGCTTCTCAATCCTGACGGCACGTACTCCACGGAGCGCAAGTTCGTGAGCATATCTTACTCCTACATTTGGGACGTGCTTCAGAAGATGAACGAGATATACGATGTTCGGTGGAGGATAAAGACCGATTCGGCCACAGGCGTATTCCATATTCTTGTCGGCTATCCTGCCGATGATGTGAGCCACATCTTTGAATACGGATTCTCCGGAGGACTGATGAGCGTGCAGAGGCAGGTCCAGAGTTCTGACATCCGGAACAGGCTTCTTGGACGTGGAGGAGAAACCAACCTCCCTGCCTACTACTTCAAGCAGGCCCCGGAAGACTCACTTTTTGAGAGTGACCCCGATTGGATTCCGGAACTGGCCAACATCTATTTCTCCAATCTCCGGGGAAAGACCTTCCGTGACTATGTGAAAGGTTGGAAAGCGAAACATTATGGCGGAGAGGTAATGGACGAGCCTACAGAGGCTTACATAGCCGGCTATACTGACGAAAAGTTCGACCCGATTGAGTATGTGGACGATGCGGACTCCATTGCAAAGTACGGAGTCATAATAGGCGGACTTGACAATAACGAGGACATATATCCGTCCATTCAGGGAGCTGAAGGCGGAGTTGACATCATAGTGGATGCGGAGCAGGTGACTGATGATGACACGGGAAAGGCCGCGGAAAGCGAGAGCCAGCCGATTACGGTCAAGGGAGACGATATTACCGTGAAAGACGTCAAGAAGAATACCGAGGTCACGGTCAGCATGAGCGACAGAGTAAGGCACAAGTTTACCATTCCTGAAGGTTATGTTGGCTATGTTCAGCTCGGTTCGGTATCATATCGTGGCGTGACTTACAAGAAGCCGCAGGGTACGGAAAGCGGTTATATCAACCTTGCATTTATATTGCAGTCCGAGAGTACCAGGATATTCAACGATGATACCGGAGAGGAAGTGCCGCAGAACAAGTTTTCCAACCTCGACCCGGGCACGTACTACTTCCGTCAGGAAGCGACCTTCCTCAATGCGAGCGACTACGATGCGATGTGGCTTTATGTCACTTTCAATGGGCTGAACGTGACCTACGGGATAGGAGAGGTGGGTGGATGGAAGCCTACGTTCGATATATGGGTGAAGAACATCTGGGGAACTACCAAGGGAGCATCAGAATCCGACAAGGACTATGCCGATAGGGTTTGGATTCCTATCCTCGGAGACCGTATGGGGAACGAGGCTAAAGTCGTATTCAGCTCCGGATGGCTCTCCTTCAGCAGTGACTGGGAGTTCACCATTGTTGGCTATGCCTACGATACATCCAAAGAAGGCTCTGAATGGCGGCTGACCCTTCAGAAGTCCGATGCGGAGCAGGAGGCAACGGGTAAGTTCATCCCGAACGAGGGCACGAATGCAGCAGCAGGAGACTCGTTCTTCTTCATAGGCATAGATATGCCTTACAAGTACGTCCTTTGGGCGGAGCAGAGATTTGATGACTACAAGAAAGACCAACTTGCGGAGCTTGCTCAAATCAACCCTACTTGGGTGGTAGAAACCGATAAGGTGCGTCTCAATCAGGCAGAGTCCGAAGGCGGCACATTGGCAGACAGTCTTTCAGCAGGATGCAGTCTGCGGCTGACTGACAAGAGATTCATCGACTCGGCATATCTCAATCTGTACGTGCAGAGCATAAGCTACGAATGGAGCGAGAGCACGGTGATAAACCCTGACATAGAGATAGCCCTGTCCGACAAGCCGTCACCTGTAATCAATACTGTTTCGCAGATTCAGGGGGACATAGAGGAACTTAACAAAAATGTTACATCGCTCTCGTCAATCAAGTCCGAGATACTTGCTGCCGTTGACCGGATGTATCTGCGCAAGGACGGACTGAACGACCTCTCCCTATCGCAGACCGAGTTCAGGAACCTCATAAACGGACTCGGATTCAGGCCGGGACGGATAGGAGGCTCGGGTTGGGGCATATACAGGGATTCGGTAGGCAAGGCGGTAGGAGAATTCGACCGCATTGTTGTGCGTGATTCGATAGACGTCAGCAGCATAAGCGTGGAGCAGGTAAAGCAGTTCTCCGGCACTACTATATTCTCCGAGGCAAGTATCATCTGCACGGACGTAGTGGAAATGAGCACCGTTTACAGATGCTACTTCGACACGAAGGGAGGAGAGCTGTCCAACATGTTCAAGACAGGAGACATAGCATGGTGCTTGAAATATAACCCTGATTCCTCGCAGCTCAAATACTACAAGCGCAGAGTTACATCGGCAGGAACAGACTACATCAACCTGTCAAAGACCGACAAGGACGGTGACGGAGTGCCGGAGTATGGAGATTCAATAGTACAGTTCGGTAGCTTCACCGATACCTCAAGGCAATCCGCAATCATACTCAATCCGCATGACGGTGGTTCGATTGTGGTTTACGCCGGGCTGAATGCATACGAAATTACTGGTCGTAATATGGTCGGTCTTGGATTTAGCAAGGAGACCGGAAAGGCTTTCCTCTATGGCTACGGTGAGTTTTTCATCGGAGACAGGACATTGCAGGGGAATTTTATAACGTTCCAGCAGAAGGAAGGAGAGACCGAGCCGAACCTCTACGTAAATGGCAACATCATAATCGGAGCTGGGTCGTCGGGGCTGACTAACCTCTCCGAATGGCCCGACAAACAGGCGCAGATAGACTCCGCGCTCGCGGATTCCGCGGCGGCCAAGCTTGCGGCCGACAACGCCCTTGCGACCGCGGAAGGGGCGCAGAGCTACATTGACAGCACCATAAGCCCGGAAATGGAGGAAATGAACCGCCACCTCGACGGGGTCGTTTCGAGCTGGTTCTACCCTTATTCCCCGTCGGCTGACAACCTTCCTGCGAGCACGTGGACCACCGATGCGGAAAAGCTCAACCATGTGGGGGACACGTTCACGAACAACCAGGAATACAGGAGCGACGAGGAGACCCCTGATGCCGGGAAGTCCTGGCGTTGGGTGCGGGACGACGACGGGTCGTTCTTGTGGGAGCAGATTTCGGACTCCGAGGCGGTGAAGGCGCTCCAGAACGCGGCGAAGGCGCAGACCACCGCCGACGGGAAGGCGCAGGTGTTCTTCGGGACACCGTCGGGGCCTTATGATGTCGGCGACCTGTGGTCGCAGGGAAGCACCGGAGACCTGATGATATGCGTAAAGGCGAGGACGACCTCGGGATATTCCGCATCCGACTGGGCGAAGGCCGTGAAATACACTGATGACACCGCACTTAAAGACTTCATCGAGGGAGACTACGCGGATGAAATAAAGGCCCTGACGACACAGATTGACGGGAAGGCCCAGACATGGTACCAGTCCACGAACCCGAGCAACTCGTGGGACACCTCCGAGGACGCATCGCACACGGGAGACCTGTGGTACGACACGGGCACGGGCAGGACCTACCGATGGGACGGAACGCAGTGGCAGGAGCAGAGCATCCCAGACGAGGTGTTCGACAAGATTGACGGCAAGGCGCAGATATTCGTAACGCAGCCCGCACCGCCGTACTACGTGGGTGACCTGTGGGTGCAGGGCCCGGGCGGAGACATCCTGAGGTGCATCACGTCGCGCACATACGGGAGCTATTCATCCTCCGACTGGAGCCTCGCGGGCAAGTACACGGACGACACGGCAGCGAACGCCGCCAAGGAACTCGCGGAACAGGCCAAGTCAGCCGCCGATGATGCCGCGGATGCCGCAGCAAGCGCGAAGACAGAAGCGGCCACCGCCATATCGAGGCTCGACGACATGGCCTCGGATTCAATCATATCGGCTGTCGAGAAGCCCGCGCTCGTGCAGCAGTCCGCAGACATCGTGTCGGAATACAACCAGATTGTAGCCGACTGCGCCAAATACTCGATTTCATACACGGCGTTCAAGACGGCCTACGACGCGGCCATCGCAGCGCTTGACAAATATACTGCGGACCTTACCGTGGATACCGCGAAGGAATCCGACTATGACGACATAGCGGCCTATTACGCTGCACGTCAGACGGTCCTCGATGCCATCGCGACCGAGGCGAAGAGGATAGCCGACGATGCCATGGTGAAGGCGGAGGCGGCGGCAAGCGATGCTGCCTCGGCCATTGCAAGCGCGGAGACTGCGGAGAAGAGCGTCGAGGAGCTGAACGGGGACAAGTATTTCTCCATCCCGGAAAAGCGCATCATCCGCAACACCATGCAGGCCATCACCCAGCAGAAGGAGACGGCTCTGATACATTCGGGAACGATTGGCCGCTCGATGGTCAACGGCGACGCATGGGTTAAGGTGACTCAGGCCGATGCGGATTCCAATGCGGACCTCGCGCCTTTCGTGGGCTTCTACCGTTCGCAGAACCATGACAACTCGACATACAGCACCACTAAGCTGACGTTCACCATGCAGACCGACGGCATCGCCACCGTGCAGGTGGTGTCCGACGGGGAGAGTTCCTTCGACTATCTCGTGCTGTCGAAGATTGACCCTCCGAAGGACCTGACCTCCGACACCCTCTACGATTCCACCGTAGTCGGCCTGTCCACTTCCGGAAAGCGCGGCACGGTGTACACGATGGACTACGGCCTCACGGCTGGGACGCATACCCTTCAGATAATGTACCGCAAGGATTCGAGCGCGAGCAGCTACACCGACAGCGGCTACTACCGCGTAACGACCGAACTTTCGGAAGGGTACAACTATGGACTTTCCGGTTCGTTCCATGAGACCTACGATTCCCTGACTGACGAGATTGACCCGGACAGCTCGATACGTGACGACTTCTACGATTCCTATTTCGTTCCCCTTGT
>JBJEBJ010000112.1:0-4906 GCA_051869955.1 Candidatus Cryptobacteroides sp. | reverse complement strand
ACACGCAGAACAGCAATCCCGGTCACGTGGTTACAACGAGGCCGGGATTTTCAGTCAATCAATTGTAAGATGGCCCTTTGCAAGCCCTTTTGCCGACACCTCCACAGTCAAAGGAAGACCTTCCTCAGCACCTCTTTCCACGATGATGGTCAGCTGGCCGGAGAACAGATGCATCCGCGGCTCCTGGAAAGCCTCTAAGCAGGTAGGGTCTCCGTTGGCGATTGCCTTGAACTTTCCGTTGCCGGACACCTTCACATTCACTAAACGCGAGTCGGCCGGAACAGGATTGCCTTCGCGGTCGGTCACGCTCACATTCAGATAGACGAGCTGAGGCCCCGCATTGCGGCAGCAGCTACCGTCAGTACCCTCATAAACCTCGGTCATGTTCTTGACATTCAGGCAATAAGGCTTCCCGGCAGTCCTGACGACCTTCTCCTCTGCAGGATTGCCCTCGCTGTCGTATGCCACCACTTTTACCTCGCCCGGACTATAAACGGTCCCTGGCCAGATAAGACGGTACCTGTCCATGAGCTCCCTGTCGGAAGGAAGTACTCCGTTCCAGCTGCTGCAGTCCGCACATTCCTTCTTCCTGATGCCCTGGCTGACTCCGTTGATGAACAACTCGGCGGCAGGGTAGGAAGTATAGACCACCACAGGGATGTTCCGGCCCTCCTTGCCCGGCCATGTCCAGTGAGGTAGGATGTGCAGTGTCGGGCTCCCTGTGTTCCAGACGCTCCTGTAGAGGTAATATCTGTCCTTCGGTATGGAGGCCAGGTCAATGATGCCGAACATGGACGAGTGGTTCGGCCATGCATCCGTATCGTAAGGGGTAGGCTCTCCGAGATAGTCGAATCCGGTCCATACGAACTGTCCTGCCATCCACGGATATGCCTCATCTGCAGCGAAATCCACGTCCGGGATATTTGACCAATAGCAATATTCCGTATCATATGACGACGAATGCTGGTCCTTGTGCATTTTCGAAGCTCCGGCCAGTCCGTCGAAATTTTCAGGGACATTGCCGTCACTCCCGGCTTCTCCCGGAAGATGATAGACTCCGCGCGAGCTGACAGTTGACGCCGTCTCCGAACCGAGGATGATATTCTGCGGCAGCTTGCCGTAAGCTATTGTGTACCTGCGGGTTTTGTAATTGAATCCCGGAAGGTCCAGCTGGGCGGCGAACCCGTTGTTCACTACTGCATCGAACTGGTCCATTCCGCAGGTCACGGCCCTGGTAGGGTCTTCCCTGTGGCAGATGGACTGCAGCCATGAGGCCACCTTGTATCCATCGGAAGTCCACTGGGTCGGAACCTCGTTGCCGATGCTCCACATTATCACGGAAGGGGAGTTCCTGAAATGCCTTACCATATTGACAACATCCTTCTCGGCCCATTCCCCGAAGAATCTGTGATAGCCGTTTTCGCATTTCGCCACATCCCATTCGTCGAACGTCTCCGGCATAAGCATGAAACCCATCTCGTCGCAGAGATCCACCAGTTCCTCCGCCGGCATATTGTGAGAAGTCCTTATGGCATCGCAGCCCATGTCCTTGAGCATCCCGAGCTGGTGCCTGATGGCTGACCTGTTCACCGCTGCCCCGAGAGGACCGAGGTCATGGTGAAGGCAGACTCCCTTGATGACACGTCTTTTCCCGTTGAGGAAGAAGCCTTTGTCGGCAATATATTCCACCGTGCGGATTCCGAAACTGGTCGGTATCACGTCCACCGTCTCGCCGTTCCTGATTATCTCTGTCACGGCAGTATAAAGGGCTGGAGATTCAGGAGACCAGAGGGCAGGATTCTCTACCGTAAGATTCTGTACTGCAGCCTCTCCGTGACATATTGCCCTCGAATCTGCGCGCTCCGCCACGACATTGCCGTCATTGTCCTCTATCCTTGTGCGGAACTCGAAAATCTCTCCTTCGGCTGCCCCTTCCAACGGGATGGATATGCGCACCGAGGCATAGTCCTTCTCCACGTGCGGGGTAGTGACGAATGTTCCCCATACAGGCACGTGGACTTCAGGCACTTCGAGTAGTCTCACCTTCCTGTAGAGTCCTGCCCCCGGATACCATCTCGATGAGAAAGGACGGTTCTCGAGAAGCACGGCAATCTCGTTCCGGCCCTCGTGCAGGGCATCCGTCACGTCACAGCTGAAAGAATTGTAGCCGTATGGCCATTCGAAAACCTTCTCCCCGTTCACGTAAATCTGTGCCTCGCTCATGGCTCCGTCGAACAGGAGAATCTTCCTGCCGCTTACAGGTCCATCCAGGTCAATGGTCCTGCGGTAGCATCCTTTGCCCATGTATGGCAGGCCTCCGCTTCGGCCGGTCTTCCTGCTCGCCTCCTTCTCCCCGTTCTGGATGACTGCCACGATTTGCAGGTCGTTCTCGACGGAGAAAGGTCCGCTGATGGCCCAGTCGTGGGGTATGCTCACTTCTTCCCATCCTTCATCGGCTTTCATGTCATGGCCCCTGCGGAACTGCCATTCGGTGAGTACGGTCTCCTTGCGGAACCGGGCATGGCCGTCCGTTGCCGCAGAAGCCGTGATTGTTCCGGCGGCTGTCATTGCAATAGCCGCCAAGGTTATGATTGTCCTGTTCATAATCATGGAATATTTTATTGGAAATGCTTTAGTGTCAATGTCTTAATATCAATGCGCAAATGCGTCCATCGCATGGGTCGGCTTGCCGTTCTTGAAGGCTCCCATCTTGTAGCCTTCCTCCTGGGGTGCTTCAGGCTCCCAGTAGAACACTCCGGTGCAGCTGCTAATCTTCCTCGCCCCGGAAATCATTGCTGAGAGCATGTCGTAAGCCGTGTCCTCGTACCAATAGTCCATTCCGGTCTCGCAAATCATGACCTTGCGGCCGTACATCGAGGAGAGTTCGGAAATGTTGGCGAGACAATTCTGCAGAGGAGTCTGCCAGTCCTGTCCCGGATAAAGCGAGAGCCCGATGATGTCGTATTTTCCTCCGTAGGTTTTGTGGGCTTCGAGCACCCATTTCACGTGTCCGAGATCATGGCCGTTGTCCACATGGACTATGACCTTCGCATTCGGATAAACCTCCTTGACGGCATCGTATCCGGCATTGTGCAGGGCGATATATCCCCTCGGGTTCTTCGTGATGTTTCCGCCGTAATCCACAACATCGATTGCCTTGCCGCTCCCGTCACGACCCTTGTGGTACAGCATTCCGTCGGCCACTTCATTGCCCACCTGTACCCATTCCACGTCAATATTATTGTCTTTCAACAAGGTGAGGACTTCGCGAGTATGGTCTCCCACCGCCTTTTTCAGCCCGGTCAGGTCGTAGTCCACCCAGGCCGCAGGAATCACCTGCTGTCCCGGATCCGCCCACCAGTCGCTATAGTGGAAGTCAATCATCAGCCTCATTCCGTTGGTCTTGGCCCTGAGAGCCATCGCCAGGACATCCTCCTTGCTTGAGAATCTATCGGACGGGTTCACCCACACCCTGAGGCGGATTGAATTCATTCCGCATTGCTTCATCAGCGCAGTGCATTCGGTCTGCACCCCTGCCTGGGAGTAGAACTTGTAGCCCTTGCTCTCCAGCATTGTGGTCCAGCTGATGTCCGCTCCGAGTGCGAACGATGTTGCAGATGGTTTCTTCGAGGATCCTCCGTTGTCATCTTTCGAGCAGGCACACAGGATGAGGCCAGCCGCCAGGATGATTGATAGTCTTGGAATTTTCATATTGTCGTATTGTTATCAGTTTCAGTGTTGGAGGCCTTCTCGGCCTGATGTATCTGCCAGGAATTGTACAGATTGTGCCAGATGCTGTAGAGCCCTCCGGCGATGGAGGTCTCAGGGGTCAGGAACGTGTAGCCCATCCAGATGGCGAAGACCGTGTTCTTCTGGCCCAGGGACTGCCCGCAGGTTATCTCTCTCGACCGGAGCATTGACGGACCTTTGCGCACCTTGTCATAGATGCCGCCCGCCACATGGCCGAGCCAGAACTGCGCGACGCAACTCGCAAGGGAAACCGCCGCAATGGACAGAAGCAGTCCGATGCCCATCTTGCTGTGTACTATCGCCTTGGTAGTCACCACTATGGCAAGGCAAAGCCCGACCGCCCAGATATAGAATGCGAGGTCTGCCTTCGCTGCCAGTTTCCTGTGGAGTCTCGGGAGAAGATACCGTACGAGCCATGCGCAGAAGCACGGCAGGATGAGCAGGGGGAATACTTTCGACAGGATCATGCAGAACGCGGTGAAGAAGTCCGTCCCGGCTGAAGGCTGGATGAGCGGTACAATGGCCGGCACGATGGCCGCGGTGAGCAGATTTATCAGGATGGTGTAAGTGGTAATGCCCGCCACGTCGCCCCCGAGCTTTTTCGTGACCACTGCCGCAGCAGTCGCGGTAGGGCAAATCAAGCACAGCATTGCGCTCTCTATCAGTACGATAGCCCCTTCACTCCCAGGCAGGAACCGTTTGATGAGAAGTATCGCGGCCCCGGCCAATGTGAATGAACCTCCCTGGATGAGCAGCAGCCACCAGTGCCACCTGTGCGGCTTCAGGTCCTTCGGCTCGATCCGGCAGAATGTGAGGAACAGCATCGCGAAAATGATGAGAGGCTGCACTATCCTGACGCCCCTCTCGAGGACCGGCCCCGCTGGATGCACCGCCGGCATGAAATAATATGCCAGATACAATGCCGCCCCTGCCGTCATCGATATCGGCAGCATCCATTCCTTAGCTGTTTTCTTCCAGTCCATCGTCAGCGTTCTTTTATGCAAAAATAATAAAAAATGCAATACTCAAGCAGATTTGACGGGGAATCCGATCCTGCGCTTCCCAGGGGAGTCCGACGAGATTCTCTCTTCCCCGCATTTCCGTGCTGCTCTCGAAAAAGTAGACACGGGAAGGTAGAAAAAGATTGAATGTTGTA
>JBJEBJ010000111.1:0-82633 GCA_051869955.1 Candidatus Cryptobacteroides sp. | reverse complement strand
GCTGGTGCCATAATTTCGGAGAAGATGAGTGATGGTTTCATAGTTTAACCTCCCAATAACCGTTTCTTTTTCCGTTTCTGCGCACCAGAATCCCTTTCTCCTGCAAACCTACAGTCAACCTTTTCACGGTGGCGATAGATTTACCTATGGTTTTCTTCAACGCATCCTGTGTAATCCGGGAATTTTCGCCAATGGCTTTGAGTATGGCGAGTTCCTCCAAAGTACAATTCAAAGTATCAAAATGAGACTTTGGAGACTCATCGTTGATACTTTGGAAGGATATGTGCATTTCGCGGTTGGACAAAGGATTGTTTTCAGCGAAAATCAGATTCCGAAGGAAACGGATCAAGTACTTGTCGGTTGCAGTGATTCCCTTGGCGAGATTGTTATAATTAGCCCTGACAAGTGCGTTGCGGAAGAACCAGGAATGCTCTTCAAAAAGTTTGTTGTCAATGTCGAAACCGAAATTCCGCAGGTATTTAATGGCAAATACGGCTATTGTGCGGGTATTACCCTCACCGAAAGCGTGTATTTGCCATATTCCGGAAATAAACCTGGCAATGTGTTTGACTGCATCAGCAGAAGTTACTCCTTCATACGAAAAAGCACGTTCCTGTGCGAAATCGTAGTCCAGTGTCTGACGAATCATATAAGCATCGCCATAAAGCACGGACGCCCCGTCTAGCACCCATTCCTTTTTGCTGATGTTGTAGTCCCGAATCTGGCCTGCAAATTTATAAACACCCGTGAAGAGCCGTCTGTGTATGCTGATGAGATAGTCCGGAGAAAAAGTGAACGTCTTTTCAGAGAGCACGGCCGCAATGGCCGCAGATACCTTATCTGCCTCCTCCGTTCTTTCTTCCACCTTCTCCCGGACAGTCTTGGACTCATAATAACTATCCACCAAAGACCGGACATCTTCGATTGAGATATCTCCCTCAATATGCCGCTGGGCGGTTTCCTTCAGATAGCCAGACGGCTTGAGACCGTCCACGTCCTGCAGGCCAATAGCTGTGGCCCAAATCCGCGCCTTTTCTGACTGGAGCGGTTCGCCTTGCCGGATATATTTGTCAAAATCACTCATACTGAATATCGTTCGTGTCTCGTTTCCATTTCATACAATTCGATTGCTTGCACTTTAGTGCTAATCGCATTTTGTCATCCAGCATAAGGGCTATTCGGAGAACTTGAACATTTCCGTGACCTCCGTTACAAGGCGCTCTGTCCGGCCGATGATGTCATCAATGGTCCATTTATCTTTGTCGGCAAGTTCGCTATTGACTTCAAGGCCGTTCTTATAGCCGATGTATTTGCCTTCCTTGTTGGTGCGGTCCCGCTTCTGTTCAAAGGAATAGTTGCTAAGGGCACTGTTGTAACCTGTTACTGTGAGGTTCCCAAGTTTGTGTACATATTTCTGGAGGTATTCATTGGCCAGGGCCCTGTCACCACCGGCAATCATGTCCACCCACTCCTGCGGGATGTTCTCGCCTTCCGGGAAGATATGCTCGATGGTCCAGACGAAGACCTGATTATTGCTCTTCTCGTACTGTTTGTATTCCCAAAGGTCGGTCCAGGTTTCCTTGGTCATTGATTGTTGAGCCAAAGCACACAGGATGAAACGGGCTGCGCCGGTATTCTCCTTGTAGATGTCGCCATTGAGGCGCTTTACAAACACTTCATCGGAAGCAACCCACTTGGAAAGGATTTCCTTTACGGTGTCATGAACTGCCGTTCCTTTGACTTCGGAGGTTTCAATAGCAGCAATCGTATCCATGAAAATCCGGTTCAGGTCGCGAGTGCCCGGATAGTCGGTCACATTACGGCGAACGAAGAAAATAGTCAAAAGATTGACTATCTGGATGAATACATCTTCACTTAGCTGGAGTTCATCCTTGTTTCGCTGGAGAAACATCAGTAATTGATAGGAAGGAACGCCCTGGATTCGGGCCAAATCCAACAAGGCACGCCGGTACGGAGTCTTGTCATCCTCCCTATTGCGAAGATCTGCAAAGATGTGGCCCGCAATCAGAATTTCTTCCAGGAATCCGGGAAGGTCATAATTGATGAGCCTCTCGTAAATCTGGAGCAAGTTGGACTTGGTAGCCACAATGCCCAGCGGGTCTTTCTTTTTGAGGTCATCTTTGCGGAAAGGCTCGTTGAGTTTGTTCTTGAAAGCATTGTAGTAGTAACGGAAGAACCGCTCTTGAGTTGCATAGTCATCCGTAAGATCGTCCAGCAACTCTTTCCACTGCTCAAAGCAATCGTCAACGGTCAGTCCCACCTTTTCTGCTCTTGCCATAATAAGGTTCTTCATCAGATCAATGGCGGTCAGCGGAGTACCTCGGTTATTGAGAGATTCGAAGAGGATGTAAGCGTCCGAGTGGGAGGAAACCTCTATCTTGACCAGCATGGCGTTGCATACTTTCTTCTTGATTTCCAGCAGAGTAGAGACCTTATCCTCGCTTTTGTTGAGGTCTTGGTCAATCTTGTAGAGGAACCAGTTGAAGCAGCGTGCCATTTTGCGATGACCGTAGAAAGGCATCTTCTTGGCGTATTTCAAGATACCATTCTCATACATGACCGTAGAGAAATCGTCCTGATTGTAATTCTGGACCTGCGGCAGAAGAATCAGGCCATTGCTGTTCTTGCTGTTCTGCAGCGTCTTGCGAATCCAGGAAATCTCAAACAAATCATCCTCGTCCATCTCCTCCTTATGCTCGTTGAGGCGGCGGTAAAGAGCAAGCAGGAACAGGCACAGTGTGGTGAGCCGCTGCTGACCATCGATTACCTCAAGTCGGGGATAGTTGGAATCTCCAGTGTTGATGCAAATGATGGAGCCAATGAAGTACCCCTCCTGATTCTCCGTGATGTCATCGTACAATGCATCCCATTCCTTATAGGACCAGGTGTATTCACGCTGGTATTTGGGAATCACATAATGGAAAGATGCATCCTTTTTAAGGATTTCGTCAATGGGATATTTGTTAACGTTCTGGATCATATAGCTCAGGGTTATGTGCTGTTGGATTCAAGCGAGGTTCACAGCATATCGCTATATTACCTCGTCGATAGGTTTCCAGATTGAGTGGTCAAACATATCCTCAGACCACTCTGTATTGCTTATGTAGAGCTGAGAACCAACGGCTCTGACAAAGCCCCATTTCAGTTCGGTGTACCGACTGCAATACTCCTTGAGAGCCTCGAATTTCTTCGCTGCATAACCATCTATATTCTTAGATGTTCCATCTGCAGTGGCGCCGCCTTTAGCTTCTATAATCCAGATTTCACCTGATGGCTTCTGAACAATATAGTCCGGGAAGAAATGGCTACGGCGAAATGCCCGTCGATAGACGATGCAGAAGAAGGCATCTCCCTTATCGCCATTCTTGTAAACATGCTGGATGGCATCACTGCCCTCACACCAATTCTCAAAAGCAATTTCCGTCATTGTGCGGTTGGGATCAATGAGAATATTATCCCCGTAACTCTCAAAGAGGTTCTTTTCAAGAATCTTTGTTGCCGGTAATTTCTTATGATGGCGATAATACTGGTATTTAGGAATGCCCCAGTCCTCTACATCAATCTCTGTTTCTTTAATCTCTCCTATTTCAGTCTGGCTGATGTTGCTAAATACTGCTACCAATCGCTCCTTATTGTTAACCAGGAAGGCATTAAACTCTCTCAGCGACATATCAAGGAGAAGCTTATTTGCACGTTCAAATTCCTTCTCTTTTTCCGAGAAAATAGGATTTGAATAGTCCCCGGGGCCAAAGAGGACACGCAAAGCATTGTTGGAAATCTGTTCGTCAACGCCAATAGCGGATGCAATCCTTCGCTTTGCATCACGGATGATGAAACCATCATCATGATTGTTAATCTGGTGTTCACCTCCAAATATGGGGTTGAGCTTCATCATATCGTGCGTGGTACGAGCGACCCCTTCAAAGGCGGAGGTTTTGAGTTTTGTGCCAAAGATGTAACCCTTGGCCACCTCCATTTCGTGTTTCTCCAGCACTCCATCTTCGTTAAGATCGCATTCTTTGAGCATCGCAGCGCGAACCACCTTGACTACCGCTTCCGGATTAACGGCAAACTTATCGCTGCCTTTCAGCATTTCCTTCTTAAGCAAGATGCTTGGAGCACGAAGTTTTCGACGGTACTGATAAATATAGAATGCATCAGACAGGCTGGAAGTCATTCCTTCCGTGAACTCATTATCAAGCGTGTAGAGATAGCAGTTGTCCAAAAGCGCCAAATCATAATGATGACGCTCCGGCATACGGCGTATGCGACCTACGGTCTGAATATTGAACTGCTCTGTACCTCCTTCACGAAGCTTAACCAAAATCTTTGCACGGGGACAATCCCAACCAGTGGCAATAGCCTGTTTGAAAAGAAGGAATGCGTACTGCCCCTCCAGATCGCTGATTTGTTCTGGATTGTCGGGATGGTCTCCACTAAACCATGAGGTGACCAATCCTGAACTCTCCGGATACCCCATATCTGAAAGGGCGTCTTTTACCCGCGTAATCCATTCTTCGCTACCGTTGGGGAATTGAATCAAAACGAGTGGACGAATCTTAAGTCCCCTCTTATCGTATTCAGCCTGAATCTCTTTCCTTTTCCGGTCAGCTAATTCGAGCAATTGAATATCATCATCCAATTGATTATTCTCCTCAATCGCTTTGGCAAGACCCTCGTTAATAGAGATACCGGTTGCAATTAAACCAGCTGCTATAACTTCATCATCTTTGACCGCCTCAATGGCGTCTACCTTTGTTACCGGAGTGGCGGAGATACGAAGAACGTGAACAGGCTGGATATTAGCAATGTACTCATTTGCAGTTTGACGATATTTATGCTCTTCATCAATCAGCATGAAAATGTCTATCCCGTCATTATGGCAATGAAGGACCTTTGTCATCAGGTCTTTGTGTTCTCCCTCTCGAAGAACGACATTGGACTTCTTGTTAATTTTATCCCAGTTGATGAAGAACACGTGCCCTCGCGGATCAGGTTCATTGATGAAAGAATATACATCGCCATCCGGGATACCAGAGGTGACGGCCTCAAATGTATCTTGGGACTGACGCTCCAGTCCACCGGCACCTGGGCAGAGCCAGAGGAATACTGTGTTTGGATTCTCATCCAGATAGTCGTCAATGAAACGACTCACAAGGACCGTTTTCCCGGAACCTGTTGGCGCATAAAGTACAACTTCGTGATGGTCTGCACATTTGCGGAGAAGACCCTGCTCGTGATTAGTCTGAAATTTGATTATATCACCGGTAAACATTATTCTGCTGCCTCCCTTAGCTCTTGTCCGAAGAATTCCCTCGGAATGTATTTATATCCAATTTGTTTCAACGCCTTCAACTCATCCGTAGAGAAGATGATATTCTGGTTGACCCAAACGCGTTCTATGTGTGGACGTATATCATCGTTATAGATTGTCTTGTAAAGGTCTTCTTTATTGAGAATGAGCACATTATTGACATTATCCACCTCAATAGCGTTCTGCAATTCAATCATTTCCTTGATGTGAAGACATAGAACATTGCTGAGTAGATAATCTTCCGGCTTCCGAGGAGTCCAGTCACACTTAAAATACTTAACATTGGCTGTAAACCCCGTCGAAATAGGGAAAGATAACGAATCATTCAACTTATAATCGCCAGGGATATCTTTATTGAAAACATTCTTTCCGTTGATACTACAAACAGTTCTTGGCCATGTTACATATCTTGCTATTCCCCTCGCTTCCCATTCGGGATCTCCTTTATGAATCCCACGAACTTCAAAAGCTTTTTCTTCTGACTCTGATAGTTCATTGTTGGTCACCATAATAAACTTACGGTTGCCTCCATCTGCTTTATTCAATAAATTAACAGCATTGCCTGTAGTACCAGAACCAGAAAAGAAATCTACAATAACAGCATCTTTTTTGCCCCCTACACAGAAACGAAGAGCATCATATACTGCATATACTGATTTCGGGAAATCAAATCGATTCTCACCAATTATTTTCTTTATTAATAGACTCCCACCTGTTTGTGCGTTGTGGGAGGATACATTCCACACCGTTTTAGGTAGAGAAAGGACATCTTCAGTGTTATAATATCCTTCTACTTCATTTTGAGGTCCATGACCGGTAATTACGGCTTTACCAGACTCAATATCAGTTACTGTCCCTTCAGATAAGTAACGGACAATAGATTTTTCCGGGATGCGATTAAGGTCCACCTTCAAATACCCCTTCTCTAATAGGGTTCGGGCAGTATCATAATGTTTGCCCCATAACATTTCTACTCCATTCTTTGATAATGGATAAAGCGCAAAACAGCCATCCGGAACAGGGACGGAGAACCTGTCCACTTCGGGAGAAAGAGCCTCGCCTATGGAGTCTATAATCCCCGTCTTTCGATTAATAAAAATGGGATAAAACTGATTAGGTCTGGCTGTACGAATACTCGTCTTTTCACGACGTCTCAGATTACGCCATTCAAAAGGGATAGTCTCTTGCTCAAATAGGTTGTCAGTTTGATTATTATCACCAAACATTGAGTTCCCAGATAAAAACAGCTCAAAAGAGCCGATCATTACAAAGAAAATATACTCATTAGTGCGAGAGAACTCATTAGCTCGATTTGTCCCTTCTGGTTTAATAATGCTCGTAATCATTTGAATATTCGCCGTTGGGAAAAGCTCTTCGAGCAAGCAGCCTAACCGCAAATACTCCTTTTCATCAATAGTACATATTAAAGCCGATCCATGAGGGTTAAGAAGTGGTTGGGCAAGAAGAAGGCGATTCTTCATCATGCTTAACCATTTGCTATGGCGATAAGAATCCGCACTGTCCACGTAATCATTGTTATACTTCCAATCTCTGGCTCCTGTATTATATGGCGGATCTATATAAATGCAATCAACTTTACCACGATGAGTCTTTCCTAAGAGATATAGTGCTTGAAGATTATCTCCTTCTATGATGAAGTTCCAAGGAAGGGATTCATCTTTACAAAGACGACGCTCAGTATCTGCCGTTAAAATGGGTATACTTTCCTTAAGAAGATCATCAACTTCCTCAGAATGTTCTTCCCAAACCAATCCATATTTTTTATCACGGATATGATTCTCAATTTCGTTAAAGGCCTGAATTGATGCATCATCGGAGTGAGATTCTTTTAAACCTTCCAAGAAAGCAATCATCTGGTCTCTTTTTATTTTTGATAGGTTGGCCATAATTGGTGTATCAGTTCAAATAAGCAAAAAGCGAAACAATCTCAACCAACAAATTTAGCTATTTTAATTCACTTTCCCTGCAAGAAGTTGCAAGAAAGTGGCTTTCGGGCACTTAAGCCGCTTACGAATTGTGAGGTTTTGCTACCAAGACCCACTCAACCTTGACATCATCGCTAATGGCCAGATCCTCAGCTGTAGAGTGTATGTTTCGCGCTTGCGAATAAATGTGAACATCCTCGTGAGAGTAGTTGATGTTGTTGACATCGGGAACTACGTGAATGGCACCGCGGCCAGTTACGGTAATCGTTCTTTCCATTGCTATGCGGAGTTTATTGTTGATTGAATTCTTTCTGAAAGGGTTTGATGTTGCCTTCGGGGTTGTGCCGGAGGCCAGGTCGGCCAGGTTTAGCATAGCAGGGTTGTAACCGGCGTCTATCAGTTCTTTGGCAGCAAGCACTCAGTCTTTGTCCTAAACGCGAATCTCGGTATGAATGAGCTCCTTAGGGTCTATGAGAACGTGGAACGGCTACTGTACATTGTGGCAGAAGCAGTCGTTTCTAGTGTTGTAAAAGCAGTCATCTGGCGGGTTATCCGAATTCTCTGGACATCAAGGAGCACAAGTAGGCAGAAGATGCTTGAAGGCCTCTTTGACAGCGTTTGTGACTCTCTTGACCGATAATGTCTCGGGATAGGACCCTCGAAAGAATCACGGCGTTCAGATACAATCAGCAGCACAAAATTATCATTTTATGATAATCATTTTATGATAAAAATGATTATATTTGCCGAAAAGATACTGATATTATGAATCCTTTCGTCACCACAGGATACGCAGGGCCAGAATATTTCTGTGATAGAGAAAAAGAAACAGAATATATTACCGGGCTTCTTGAGAACGGGAACAATATCGCATTGATATCGCCACGCCGGTATGGGAAGACAGACCTTATACGCCATTGCTTCAACCAGCAGGGCATAAGGGAAAAACACTATACCTTCATCATCGACATTTACTCAACCACCTCCCTGGCAGAGATGACAGAGAGAATGGCCAAATGCATATTGGAGCAATTGAAGACGAAAGGGGAACGGGTATGGTCAGGCTTCATCAACACACTCACTTCCTTGCGTGCCGGAATCAGCTATGATGCGGCAGGTGTACCTTCCTTCACATTGTCTGTCGGAGACATCAAGAACCCGGCCTCGACCCTGGATGAAATATTCACATACATAAACGAAGCCGACAAACGATGCCTGATTGCAATAGATGAATTCCAGCAGATAACAAAGTATTCAGACAAGAACATTGAAGCAAGCCTGAGGACCTACATACAGTATTGTTCCAATGCCAATTTCATTTTTTGCGGTTCGCATAGAGAAATGATGGGATCAATGTTCACCTCTTCATCGAGACCTTTCTACCAAAGTGCAACCATTATAAATCTCCCTCCTATAGCAAGAGACAAATATTTCGACTTCTGCCGGAATCATTTCAGGGCTGCCGGAAAAGACCTGGACAGGAGCGTGACAGATACTCTGTTCGATATGTTTGACAGCACTACTTTCTACCTGCAAAAAGTTATGAATATCCTGTATATGAGGACTGATGAAGGGGAAAGCTGCAAGTGCGACAGGATTGATGAAGCGATAGACTACATCATTGATTTCAGCTCTGAAACTTACGAAGACATGTTGTACCAGGTGCCGGAAAAGCAGAAATTGCTGCTACTTGCCATTGCTCAGGAAGGATGTGTCAAAGGACTGACTTCGAGCAGGTTCGTTAAAAAATATGGTCTTATATCAGCCAGCTCGGCAAGTTCGGCAGCCAAGGGTCTGCTGGAAAAAGGGATACTTACCTCGAACCGGGGAATTTACAGGATGTATGACTATTTCTTCCGGCTTTGGATAGTGAAAAGGTATTTGCATTGACAATGTGTGAAGATAGCCTCACAGCACCTTGCGCTTCGGGACAGTAGGGACGAATTCCTTGAGATAGAAAGGTTCGAAATAGGCGGTATCCTCGAAAAGGGATGCCGCGTATTTTTTTTCGGCAGGGATGAGCATGGAAGAGGCCTCGGGGCAGGCCTGAACGAAGAAAGCATTCGGGGAGGTGAGCACGGACGAGCACTTGGACGCACCGTCTCCGATGAACAGGACAGGACCTTCCGAAAGAATGTCGGCGAAACTGCCGGCATCCACCACCTTCGGTTCGGTTCCGGTAATCTGGGTGCCGTCAACGGAGAACACGGCAGTATAGACCTCCATCCTCCTCGCGTCAATCATCGGGACTATGTGGCGGCATCCGTCAGGAAGCAGTCCGCGGCCGATGGCCTGCCATACGAGAGTATCGAGGGAGCCGACCGCAATCATCGGAATCCCGGCACCGAAACATAGGCCCTTCGCGGTGGAGACCCCTACCCTGAGTCCGGTGTAGGAACCCGGCCCCATTCCGACACATACCGCATCGCAGTCCTTAACCGAAAGTCCCTGCTCATCAAGCATTTCCTTGACAAAGGGAGCAGTGAGCGAAGCGTGACGCCTCTCCGAATCACGGCGTTCCGACACAATCCTTCCGTCCACGGAAAGAGCCGTGGAACACAACGCGGTGGAAGTCTCTATATAAATTATCCTGGCCATATTTTCACGAAAAAAGTGATTTGAAATAAGGGAATACCGAAAATGCCGCAGACTTCATATGTACATATACCTTGGACTGCTCGAGGGTACTTTCCGGCACGAAGGAAAACGTGGAGTTCAGCGCATTGAAAAGCACTATGACAATGCCCAGCACGAGAGCCGCCTTGACGAGGCCGAAGACACCTCCGAGCAGCCTGTCGAGCCATCCCAGCATCGCGAACCGGATACTGGCCTTCACGATCTTGCCGAGCAATGTGAAAAGGCATATCACGAGCGACACCATCAGGATGAAGACAATGACATACAGCAGTTTGTCGGATATCTGGATATACGGATGCACATACCCGCAGACGAGGTTGGTGAACTTGAAAGCCACCCAGGCCCCGGCGAATACCGCCACCAAAGCCACGACCTGCTCGGTCAACCCCTTGAAAACGCCCTCCACGACAGCTGCAAGCAGTATGAGGGACAATATGATATCCAATACGTTCACGCTTTTGCTAAAAACCTATAAATTCACTATCTTTGCAGACTACTATATACAGGAACGACAGGTTAAGTGTTCCGGAACGCAAAAATAGACAAAAAAATATGACATTCAAAGAGTATAAGGGCCTTGATATGGTTTCCATCGGCAACGAGGTGCTCGACAGATGGAAGAAGAATCATGCTTTCGAGAAATCTCTCGAGGTCAGGGAAGGAGCCCCGGAATTCGTATTCTTCGAAGGACCGCCTTCCGCCAACGGAATGCCGGGCATCCACCATGTGATGGCCCGCTCCATCAAGGACGCAATATGCAGATACAAGACACAGACAGGTTACAAGGTGAACCGCCGCGCCGGATGGGACACCCACGGACTGCCTGTGGAGATGGGTGTAGAGAAGAAACTCGGAATACACAAGGAGGACATCGGACGGAAAATCTCAGTGGAGGACTACAACCGCACCTGCCGCACCGAGGTGATGAGATTCACCAAGGAGTGGGTCAACATGACCGAGCGCGTAGGCTACTGGGTTGACATGAACGACCCGTACATTACCTATGACAACCGATACATCGAGACCCTCTGGTACCTGCTCAGGAAAATCTACGACAAGGGTCTCCTCTACAAAGGCTACTCCATACAGCCGTACTCCCCTTCCGATGGAACGGGACTGAGTTCGCACGAGCTGAACCAGCCGGGATGTTACAAGAACATCACCGACACGACGGCCACCTGCCAGTTCGAGGTCATCAAGGACGCAAAGTCGCAGCCTCTCTTCGGCATTGACACGCTTCCGGTATATTTCCTCGCATGGACCACAACTCCATGGACATTGCCTTCAAACACAGCGCTTTGCGTTGGCCCGGAAATCGAATATTCGAGAATTCTCTCGTTCAACCCATACACCGGAAACGAAGCCATCTACATAGTGGCCACATCGCTGGTCGGCGCATGGTTCAATCCTAAAGGGGAAAACGCCCCGTTCGAGGATTACAAGCCTGGCGACAAGGTGGTGCCTTACAAGGTTCTGGAAGGGACATTCAAAGGCTCGGACCTCGTGGGCATAAGATATCACCAGCTCATTCCTTGGTTCAAGCCTCTCGAGGGAGACGCATTCAGGGTAATTTCCGGAGATTACGTGACCGTGGAAGACGGTACCGGCATTGTCCACATCGCCCCTACGTTCGGAGCAGACGACAAGAAGGTCGCAGGCAATTTCGGCATACCACCGCTTATGGTTCTCGACAAGGACGGCAACCCCCAGGCCCAGGTGGACCGCAAAGGGCGTTTCTACCGCATCGAGGACCTGAATCCGGAATATGTGGAAAGCAATGTCAGTCCTGAATACAAGGAATTTGCAGGCAGATATGTCAAGAACGCATTCAACGACTTCATCCCTGCTGATGCTCCGACGCTCGATGTGGACCTCTGCATGATGATGAAGGCTGACGGGAGAGTGTTCAAAATCCAGAAGCACGTGCACAGCTATCCTCACAGCTGGAGGACAGACAAGCCTGTGCTCTACTTCCCTCTCGACGCATGGTTCATCAAGACCACGGCGGTGAAGGACGAGATGGTGGCCCTCAACAAAAGTATTGTATGGAAACCGGAAGCAACAGGTACAGGACGCTTCGGGCAGTGGCTTGAGAATATCCAGGACTGGAACCTCTCGAGAAGCCGTTTCTGGGGAACTCCTCTCCCGATTTGGCGCACAGAGGACGGCAAGGAAGAGAAATGCATCGGCTCGGTCAAGGAGCTTTATGCTGAAATAGAGAAAGCAGTAGCCGCCGGGATAATGGAGAGCAACCCTCTGAAAGACAAGGAATTCTCCCCTGACGACATGAGCAAGGAAAACTACGACAGGATTGACCTGCACCGTCCTTACGTGGACAATATTTTCCTCGTTTCCGATTCGGGACGCAAGATGGTGCGCGAAAGCGACCTCATCGACGTATGGTTCGATTCCGGAGCAATGCCTTATGCACAGGAAGGACTCCGTTCCCTCGGGGAGAAGAAATTCGGCTGCACGGCCGACTTCATCGCGGAAGGCGTGGACCAGACCCGGGGATGGTTCTACACGCTTCATGCAATCCACACCATGATAAGCGGCACCCCTGCATTCAGACGCGTGATTTCCAACGGTCTGGTTCTCGACAAGAACGGCAACAAGATGAGCAAGCGCCTCGGCAATGCCGTGGATCCGTTCGCAGAACTGGACAAGTTCGGACCTGACGCATTGAGATGGTACATGCTCACCAATTCCCAGCCTTGGGACAATCTCCGCTACGACTCGGACGGAGTGGACGAAGTGAGAAGGAAATTCTTCGGAACCCTCTACAACACCTATTCGTTCTTCGCCCTCTACGCAAACGTGGACAATTTCGACCCGAAGGCCCCGGCAGTGCCTCTCGCGGAGCGTCCGGAGATAGACAGATGGATCATCTCCCTGATGAACACATTGATAAAGAACGTGGAAGCCGCATACGAAGACTACGACATCACATCCGCAGGACGCATGATCCAGGATTTCGTGTGCGACCACCTGAGCAACTGGTACGTCCGCCTGAACAGGAAGCGTTTCTGGGGCAGCGGAGCTGACAATGACAAACTTGCAGCATACCAGACTCTGTACGAGGTACTCAAGAACATCTCAATACTGGCAGCTCCTATAGCTCCGTTCTTCATGGACAGGCTGTATCTCGACCTGGTTCCGGACGGAGAGGAGTCGGTTCACTACACATTGATGCCTTCCTACGACGAATCAGCCATAGACAGCGACCTCGAGGAGAGGATGGAACTCGCCCAGAGAGCTTCGTCAATGGTGCTCGCCCTCAGGCGCAAGGTGAACATCAAGGTGCGCCAGCCTCTCTCGAAGATTGTCATACCTGTAATCTCCGACAAGGTGCGTGCGCAGCTTGAACTGGTCAAGAGCCTGATACTCGGCGAAGTGAACGTCAAGGAAGCGGAATTCATTTCCGACACTGCCGGCATCATCACCAAGAAGATCAAACCGAACTTCAAGACTCTCGGAAAAGTTTACGGCAAGAGGATGAAGGAAATCGCATCCGCATTCGGAGAGATCAGCCAGCAGGAGATAAATGCCATCCAGAACGCAGAGACTGCAGGATCAGCATACACCCTGAATCTCGAAGGTGGAGAAGTGGTGCTGAATCCGGGAGACTACATGATCTCCTCGGAGGACATGCCGGGCTGGCTCGTGGCATCGGAAGGATCGATGACACTGGCCCTCGACATCGAGATAACTGAAGAACTCAGGAATGAAGGAATCGCCCGCGAACTTGTGAACAGAATCCAGAACGTCCGCAAGGACAGCGGATTCGAGGTGACTGACAAGGTAGATGTCACCGTGTACGCAGGAGACGTGGAAATCAATGATATTAACGGGGCTTTGGCTGCTTACCGGGATTATGTCGCAGGACAGACTCTCGCCCTTTCTATCGAGGTCAGACCGATGGAAGAGGCCGGAGAGAACGCCGTAGAGGCGGAATGGAATGAGACGAGAATCCGGATAGCGGCAAGCCGCAGATAATTTTTGTCTATGGAAGAAAACAAACAAACAGTTGAGCAGGTCCCTGAAAAGACCCGCTACAGTGATGAGGAACTTGCGGAGTTCAAGACCATCATCCTCGACATGCTTGAGAAGGCAAAAAATGAATACAATACGCTCAGACGCGTCGTAATGCACAATGGCAACAATGATATAGAGGACACCACTCCGTCATTCAAGACCGTTGAGGACGACGGTGCGATGCAGCTCTCCCGCGAGGAGGCAAGCCAGCTCGCACAGCGCCAGTACAAGTTCATCCAGAATCTCGAGGCCGCCCTTGTCCGCATCGAGAACAAGACATACGGTGTCTGCCGTGTGACCGGAAAGCTCATCCCGAAGGAGAGACTCCGTCTCGTACCTCACGCAACCCTTACCGTGGAGGCTAAGGAGAAAATGTCCAAAGGCAGGTAATTTATGAGAATCTCCAAAGGCAGGTGGCTGCTTATCTTAGGAATCGCGCTTGTGGTCATTGACCAGGTCATCAAGGTCCTGGTCAAGACCAACATGACGATTGGCGAAAATTTCAACGTCATAGGTGACTGGTTCAAGATCCTGTTCATCGAGAACGAGGGAATGGCTTTCGGCATGAAATTCGGCGGAATGTTCGGGAAATTCCTCCTGACGCTATTCAGGGTCTGCCTCTTCGGATTCCTGTGCTGGTGGATCACCTCCCTTGTCCGCAAAGGCTATTGCACGGGCAAGGACAAGAACGGGGAGAAAATCTACACACCTGTTCCGACTGGTGTCCTCGTAGGACTTACCCTCATTACCGCGGGTGCTCTCGGGAACATCATAGACTGCCTGGTCTATGGACAGATTTTCTCGGAATCGACGAGGATGTCCGTAGCCACATTCGGAGGAAGCTATGCCCCTGTGATGTTCGGCAAGGTGGTGGACATGTTCTATTTCCCGCTCATCGACACCACTTGGCCTGACTGGCTGCCCGTCATCGGCGGAAGGCCGTTCAGGTTCTTCGAGCCGGTATTCAATTTCGCGGATAGCTGCGTCACCGTGGGCGCCGCCTATCTGATTCTTTTCCAGTACAAGTTCTTCATGACGGAGACGAAATAAGGAATTTGAGAAATTCCTGAGAATCTTTCAGTCACGGAAATAGACCCCTTCCTGCCTCAGGGCATCCTGCAGGCAGCGGATATCCATGTCGCGCAGTTCAATGCCATCACGGGCAGCAATGGCAGCAGCTTTTCCGGCAGCCTCTCCTATGCACATCGCAGGCCCCATCACCCGGACCGAAGCGAGGGCGAGATGCGTGGCTGAGATATCCCGGCCGGCAGCTATCACGCCGTCCACTTTTTTCGGAATCAGGCTGCGGTAAGGAATGTCGTAACAGTCAGGACACCAGTACAGGGAACAGTCCCCGCCGACCGGATGGTGCAGGTCCACAGGATAGCTTGCCACACCTATGGCATCTTCGAAATGTGCACAGACGAATATGTCCTGTTCGGTCAATGTATAAAGCCCGACAAGCCTGCGGGTCTCGCGGATACCCATGAACGGTGCAACCTTGTCCAGATAGGCATTCTCGAATCCGGGGATATATGCCTTCAGGTACTTTATGATTTCTGCATTCTGTTCGATGCAGATTTCCTCTCCCTTTGTATATTGTTCAGGATCGGTCGCGTCAATTCCGTTGACACGGCTCATGTTCACCCACCATTCGTCCTCGGCCATTCCGGTCATGAATATTGTCCTCTCGACAGGAATCTTATATCCTGCCTCGCGGGCCTTTCGTATCTGGTTGCGGAAGCCGACGAACGTGCAATTGTCCATCGGACGGAAGAATTCGTTCGGGATGAAGTCGATGTCATATTCCTCAGGATGGTCCGCCACCGCGTCACGGAGTTTTCTACTGTCAACCCCGCGCATCGAGAACATCAGGGTAGGCGGCTGTGCGTTCCCGTCCTCGTTGCCGTACAGCATTTCCGCCCCTGCGCGGTAGAGTACGTCACCGTCGCCGGTGCAATCCACCACTGTCTTTGCAAGGATGGCCTCGCGGCCTCTCTTGGACTCGATTATCACGCCGCGGCATTTGTTCCCTTCCATTATCACGTCGGCACAGAATACGTAAAGGAGCACCTTCACTCCGCATTCCTCCATTATCTCCCATGCGAGTCTCTTGGTGCCTTCAGGGTCCACCATTGTAAGGCTGACATGCAGAGGACATGCCCTGTGGTGCGTTGCCTGCCCCCTTTCACGGAGCCTCTCCACGAACTGGAGAGGTAGTCCCTTGATGATTTCATTGCCTTTCCTGCCGAGGAATCCGAGAAGCGGAAGACCTATCGTCATATTGCCTCCGAGATATCCGCGGCTGTCGATGAGCATTACTTTCGTACCCTTGACAAGGGCAGCGGCCTGAGCAGCCATAATGCCGGCCGGGCCTGCGCCTACTACAAGTACATCCACCTCATTCCTTACGGGAATCTCCCTTGCGGGTTCAGAATATGTCTTCAACTGCTGTTCCATAGCTATAGTTTTATGTGTTTAGTCTACATGTACTCCAAAAATACTAATATTTCCGCAAAACGGGCTAAAAAAAATGAATTTTATCAGCTTTAGTAAATGTTTACAAGTCCTCTGGCGCAGTTTACTAATACCGTTTACCTATTATCAAGTCTGTTTTCGTTATCCGAATGGCAATGTGGTTTGGCGATTATGCGCTTCGTCCTACATTCGCCGACGAAAATGGAGAGCAGCTCCGGCGAGGTGAAGGGAGAAATGGGAGTAAAACAGGTCAGTCGCAAAATCTTAACAAATTGGAATAATCGAAAACTGCGTCACCTAATGACACTTTTTTCGATTAACTTTTGGCTGCCTGAGGAAAAAGAAGTACTTTTGTAATCGAAAACTCCGTCACCCGGTGACGTAAAATTCGATTAGTAATGAAAAGTATTGAACGAAAAAAATATCTGGACGAGCTCATTTCGCTGCGAAATAACGGGATGATCAAGATTATAACGGGAATGCGCAGATGCGGCAAGTCCTATCTGCTTTTTGAGATATTCTCTTCGTATCTCGAAACAGGCGGCACTGCTCCGGATCATATCATAAAAGTAGATTTGGAAGACTATAAGAATCGGAGCATGAGGAATCCCGATAACCTTTATGCTTTTGTGGAGAGTCGTATCATTGATGATGGAATGTATTATATTCTGTTGGATGAGGTTCAGATGCTCGACAACTTTGAAGATGTGCTGAACGGTTTTTTGAAGATGCGTAATGTGGATGTCTATGTTACCGGAAGTAATGCGAAGTTTCTGTCCAAAGATATTATTACGGAGTTTCGCGGACGCGGTTTTGAGGTGAAAATGTACCCGTTAAATTTTAAGGAGTATATGTCCGCTTATTCCGGAACAATGCAAGCCGGATTCAATGAATATATGTTGTATGGCGGACTTCCGCAGATATTGTCTTATGAAACCGAAGAGCAAAAAGTACGCTTCCTGAAATCACTGTTTGACGAAACCTACATTAAGGACATCAAGGATCGCTATGACATACGTAAGGACGATGACTTGGAAGAACTCATCAATATCATGGCCTCTGGTATCGGTGCTTTGACCAATCCGAACAAATTGGCCAATACATTCCGAAGCGAAAAGAAGTCAACCATATCCTACGATACGGTCAAGGATTATATCGACTATCTCTGCGATTCGTTCCTGATTGAAAAATCCTCCCGTTATGACATCAAAGGGAAGCGATATGCCAATTCTCCTTATAAATATTATTTCATGGATTTGGGATTGCGCAACGCACGTATCAATTTCCGCCAGTCGGAAAAAAGTCATCTGATGGAGAATATGATTTATAATGAATTGAGAGCGCGTGGATTCAATGTGGACGTGGGGGTCGTTCCGGTCGTGACAAAAGATGAAAACGGGAAACAGCAGCGTTCCAGTCTTGAAGTCGATTTCATCTGTAATTTGGGTAGCAAGCGTTACTACATACAGTCGGCATACCGTATGGAATCTGACGAGAAAATAAAACAGGAACGAGCTTCTTTGCTAAAAGTAGATGATTCATTCAAGAAAATTATCGTTATCGGAGAAGAAAGTCCGGTGACAAGGGATGAATCCGGTATTACGACCGTAAGCATTTATGATTTTCTACTGAAGGACAATTCATTGGAATTGTAAACCTTAAAATATCTTGCTGCAAAAAACATGTGCAAGTACATGTATATGTGGAGCAGGTTCTATGCGAGCGGACATCATCAACCGAAAGCCAAAGTCATAGCCTTGGAGGAATGAAAAGGGCTGGCGCGGATGCCGTCATACAAAACTTGAAACGCATCCGGGCCAGCCCCTATATTAACAGACTATTTCAAAACAGTCCGGAAGACACTCAATATGCCTTCAGTGTCAGTTCTCCCCACATTGACGCCTCCGAATAGGCATCAAGTGCATCGGCCGGCACGAGGACGACAATACCTTCAGGGAACGAACCCCAGGAAAGAGACGGTGGAGTCAATGGAAGCATCTTCACTGCGTTGAGATTTGAACATCCATTAAATGCATAATAACTGATTTCCGTCACATTATCAGGAATCATGAAAGGCTCTGATTCTGTTCCTGAAAGTCCAGAGCCTTCGAAAGCACCATCTCCGATATAGGTAAGGGATTTCGGAAGCACTATAGTCTTCAGGCTTTGGCAAGCATATACAACCTCGCCTTCTTCAGTGTAATCAGAATATGTTCCGAAAGCATTGGAACCGATTGATTCGAGTCCTTCCGGAAGAATCACCTCGCTTAACGAAATACAACCGGCAAAGGTTTCTCTCGGCAATTCTCTGATGGAAGAATTAATCGTAACCTTCTTCAAACTTAGACATCCCTTGAAAAGGCTCTCTCTAAATTCTGTCAGGCTTTCCGGAAGCACTGCTTCTTCAAGCATAGAACAGCCTGTGAATACATCCCAGCTAAGTTCAGTCAGTCCTTCCGGAAGAACAATGGACTTCAGTCCGGAATCTGAAAATGCCCGTTCTCCTATTAATGACACATTCGCAGGAATCTCCAAGGAGGCCAAAGAAGCACAACCTCTGAATGCGGAACTCCGAATCTCCAACAAGGAGATAGGCAATGAAACCGAACTCAAGCTGCTGCAACCATTGAACAAATCAGATTCTATGGTAGTTATACCCGCTGGAATCACTATGCTCTCCAATGAACTGCAATCCTCAAACACACTATCGCCAATCCATTCCAGTCCGTCAGGCAAAGCAATAGTTTTCAGCGATTCGCATCCCCTGAATGCACTCCCGGAAATTTCATTGACTGAATCAGGTATGACTATCTCGGTCAGGGAGACACAGCCGGAAAAAGCATCTGAAGAAATCCGCTCCGCAGATGCAGGAATCAATACTGATTTAAGTGACGAGCATCCGGAAAATCCACCGATATCTTGTACTCCCTCAGGAATCACGATGCTCTCCAAAGAACGACAATCAATAAAAGCACTGGCGCTCATCCTTTCCAACCTGTCAGGCAAGGCAATAGTTTTAAGCGATTCGCATCCCCTGAATGCATTATAGTAGATTTCCTTCACACTCTTAGGAATAGTAACGGATACAAGAGAAGAGCATCCGTCGAATAAACTCGAACTTATACTCTCTACTCCCTCAGGAATAATTATGCTTTCCAATGAGCTGCATCCCGAAAAAACATTGTATGATATCTCATTGACGGATTCAGGAATGTTGACGGTCTTCAGACTCTCGCATCCTTCGAAAGCCCCTTCATTGATACATACAATGCTTTCAGGCAGGACAACTGACTCAAGAGAGGAACAGTTATAGAACATATTGGAAGGAATCTCAGACACGGCGGCAAAATACTCCAGTTCATTGAACGAGACTGCGGATTTAGGTACTCTCAATGCGGAAAGGGATTTAACCTGTGAAGCCTCACGATAAGTCAGCGCACCATCGCCGTCAGTGTCAAACGCTTTCAAGCAGGCTTCCTTCACGGATGCGTCAGCGAAAGGAATCTCATTATCAGCACCTTCCATATCCTGCACAATGGTGAAGGTGTACATCTTCTGATTGAATTCATTGGTAAGATATACAATCCCACTCCTGAATTTGGTAGTCGTATTCTGTGTAGCGTGGAAGCAGAGCATATCAGTTCGTATTGCCTTTGTCTCGACGTATGACAGCCAGTCATTGGCTTTGCCCTGTATCGCAACAGAATAATCCACATTTGTATTCACTGTGATTTCAAAGTCCCCGCCTGCGGCACCTACTGCGTAAGCATCTGTAATGGAAGAGATTACACCATTCTCAATATTCAGGGATTTAAGAATGCTTTCTCCGCGTCCATTTGAGACACTGAAAATACAGGTGAGATATGTGAGTTCAGCATCTCTCCAGGTCAAATCATCACCAAATTCGCTGTTATAATACGGTTCATCATAGTCTTCGTCTTCGTCATAGTAACCAGTGTCGTTGGTAATGTATATATATCCCTTGTTTGCACTAATTGGCTTGACCACAACATCCAAATAATCATTATACATGGCCCTCACCAACGTGTTCTCATCCCCGCCGATAACCTCATATTCAATTTTGATAGTCGTGCCAGAAACTATAGCCACTCCAGGCTTTACAGAGAAGAGTATATCCAGCCCGTTTCCTCTCGGCACGGTCAATGTCGTGGAAGCATCGACCATAATATAGACATACCTGTCATCGTAAGTCACATTCAGATTGGAAGAAGAAGAACCCGAATCGCTTGCGACACCAAGCCTCTCCCAGGTGGAGCCGTTGTTGTAAGAAACATACCAATAGCCATCCTCTATTTTCAGTTTCGGGGTGACGCCGTCGGCTCCATTTTCTCCCTGAGGACCCTGAGGGCCTTCCGGACCAGGTTCTCCCGGCTGTCCATCGGCTCCGTCAGCACCATCCTTTCCATCCTGACCATTCTGACCATCCTGGCCGTCCTTGCCATCTGCCCCGTCAGCACCGTCCTTGCCGTCGGCTCCGTCTTCGCCTGAAGCTTTGACCTTATTGCCACTCTCGTCCAGCAGCCATTCTCCATTCAAAGTCCAGTACCAGATGCCGTCAGAATCCTGTCGAAGACCTATCACAGGAACTTGTCCTGTTGAAACTCCGTCCTTTCCGTCAGCACCGTCCTTTCCGTCAGCACCATCCTTGCCGTCGGCACCGTCTTTTCCATCCGCGCCGTCTTTGCCGTTATAAATGCTGACTTTTCCGCTTTTGGCGAAAGTGATTGTGTAGCCTATGACCGATCCGGACTCTGATATCGTCTCGATTCCGGTCACATAATCATTTTTCTCAAGAGCTGAGACAACTGTCTTCAATGAAGAAATGTTTGTATTCATCTCCGAACACAATGCCTCAAGTTTTGATACACGCCCCTCAAGATTGTCAATTCTGCCGTTGACATCCGAAAGATCAGTTTCGTCGCATCCGTAAATCAATGCGACCGAAGCAATGAACAATAGAAACTTTTTCATTAGGATTTGTCTGCCCCCAGACTCCGGTGGGCATTTAACTACTGGAAGTGTGGAGTCTGATGCCTGTCATAGAGAGGTTCTGGAAATACCCGCAAACAACAAACACGCAGGACTCCACACCGGATATGACTATATGCCAATGACATACAATTCATACAGGTGCAGAAATCAATGCATTGTCCCCGTTTGCTTGAAATTTTCCAGATTTCTCTATAAGGACGAAGCATACACTTCTACAAAATATGTTCTCCGAGCATTCAGCCGGATTGTTACAAAAATAGTCAGAATCTTTTAAAGATGAAACTTATCTTCCAAAATTTCACTAATAATATTTTTATCAAGGAATCTTAAAAAATACCGGAGGAATCCCCGTCAGGAATACGCAATGAACAATCAATAAAAAAATTATATAAGAATGTTCACAAAATATTTGATAAATGTAAAATTGTTCTTACCTTTGTTCAGACATATTATATAATGTTCTTACCATTAATATAGTTACCATGAAACTGGAATTAGACCATAACTCTTCCACGCCGCTGCACCAGCAGGCGGAAGAAGTGTTGAGAAAAATGATCCAGCAGGAGGACTACCGGAACGGGAAGCTCCTCCCGAATGAAGTGGATCTGTCAAAACAGTTGAACATATCCCGCAACACACTCAGACAGGCAATCAACAAGCTTGTATTCGAAGGTCTCCTCATCAGGAAGAAAGGTTACGGAACATGTGTAGCACCTCAGGACGTGATGAGCAATGCCCGGAACTGGATGAGTTTCTCGCAGGAAATGGCGGCCCAGGGCATGAAAGTCCAGAATTTCGAACTTCACATCAGCTGGAAGCTACCTCCGAAGGAAGCTGCGGAATTCTTCGGCATCGAACCGGGAAGGAGACTGCTATGCCTCGAAAGACTCCGCGGTAAGCCGGACCTCCCGTTCGTGTTCTTCATCTCCTATTTCAACCCGTCCATACCGATGTCAGTATCTGAAGACATGAGCAGACCTCTTTACGAGATTCTGCACGACCGGTATGGAATCACTGTCAAGACATCCCGTGAACAGATTTCAGCCAAAGGCGCAAGCAGCGACCTTGCTGAAAAGCTCGGAGTCTCCGCAGGTGACCCTATACTTGTAAGGAAGCGTTTCGTACTCGACGAAATCAACAGCCCGGTAGAGTACAACATCGGCTACTACCGCGCAGATTCCTTCACATATTCCATCGAATGTACAAACGAATAATGACACATATCTGAACTATGAGCAAGAACTTCAGCAAAGTACTGCCCGTCCTCTTCGGCTTCTTCGTGATGGGCTTCTGTGATGTCGTGGGAATTTCCACGAGTTACGTGAAACAGGATTTCAACCTGAGCGAGACGCTCGCCGGCTTCATTCCGTCCATGGTCTTCATCTGGTTCCTCCTGCTTTCGATTCCGGCAGCAATGGCCATGAACAAGGCCGGCCGGAAGAATATGGTGCAGGTCAGCAACGTCATCACCTTCATAGGAATGCTGCTGCCTTTCATCAGTTACAATTTTGTCACCTGCATGTTCGCGTTCGTGCTTCTCGGAATCGGAAACACAATCCTGCAGGTATCATTGAACCCGCTGCTTACCAATGTTGTCAAAGGGGATGCCCTCACGAGCTCCCTCACGGCCGGCCAGGTGGTCAAGGCCGTATCCTCATTCTGCGGACCGTTCATTGCCGCATTCGCTGCAGGAACCCTCGGGAACTGGAAATATCTATTCCCGATATTCGCCGCAATAACCTTGCTCTCAGGTCTCTGGCTGCTTGCTACACCAATCAGGGAAGAAGCCCCGGAGAGTGAAGCCTCTTCAGCCGGAGCGGTTTTCGGACTGCTGAAAGACAGCCGGATACTGTTTCTTTTCCTCGGCATCTTCTTCATCGTGGGAGTGGATGTGGGTGTCAACACCGTATCTCCGAAACTGCTTATCGAGCGTGCAGGATGGGCAGTCGAGAAGGCAGGGCTTGCAGCCAGCGTCTATTTCGTATGCCGTACGGCCGGAGCCCTGATCGGATCCGTATTGCTCGCCAGGGTCAATGACATCAAATACTTCAGGTACAACATTCTGGGAGCTGCTGCAGCTCTTGCATTGCTGTTCATCATCAAAGGGACAGTACCTATGCTGGTATTGATAGGACTCGTCGGATTCCTCTGCTCAAGCGTATTCGCAATCATCTATTCAGCCGCTCTCAAGGCTCGTCCTGAGAAAGCCAACGAAATATCAGGCCTGATGATTACCGGAGTGTCAGGAGGTGCAGTAATCCCTCCATGCATGGGTGTCATGGCAGACCTGACGGGAGGCCAGGCCGGATCTCTCATCGTGATAGGGATATGCCTTGTTTACCTTATATGGTGCTCGTTCCGCCTCAGCGTTGAGAAATCATAGGACCTTCCGCAATGAAATACCTGAGATTAGCCGGGCTGCTTGCTCTCGTTCCGGCAGGCTGTGCACATGAGGATGAAGGATCAAGCCGGCCAAACATTATTTTCATAATGTCTGATGACCATGCTTATCAGGCATTGAGTGCCTATGGGCATCCGATTTCTGCATGCGCCCCGACACCGAACATCGACAGGATAGCGAAGAACGGGATGATTTTCAGGAACGCTTTCGTGGAGAATTCAATATCAGCTCCTTCGAGAGCGACACTTCTCACCGGGATGTACAGCGGAAGACATGGCCAGACCACCCTCCAGTACGGTATTATGGACACTACCATAACACAATTCCCGGAGCTGCTGCAGGAAGCAGGGTACAGGACAGCGCTGTTCGGCAAATGGCATCTAAGCATTGAACCGGTCGGATTCGACTACTTCGACATATTCCGTGACCAGGGCGAATATTTCAACCCTGACATGCGCACCTCCGAAACCGGAGGGGAATTCATCAGACAGGAAGGATATGCCACGGAACTTGTTACAGAACATGCACTGAACTGGCTGAAGAACAACAAGGACTGCGACAAGCCGTTCTGCCTGATGATACACCACAAGGCACCTCACCGGAATTGGATGCCGGCACCTCAGGACATGACACTGTATGAGGACATCCGGTTTCCGGAGCCGGAAACGCTTTTCGAGGATTATTCAGGAAGCGGGGACCAGATGAGGCAACAGCAATTGACTGTCGCCAATGATCTTGGATATGCTTTCGACTTCAAAGTGCAGGAACTCAAGGATGTCCCTACACACCAGTACATCAAGGACAGCTGGGATATTGCAATGTCAAGGCTTACACCCGGTCAGAGAGCGCACTGGGACAGCACATATGCACAGCTCAACAAGTCATTCCTTTCAAATCCTCCGGAGGGAAGGGAACTGGTCAGGTGGAAATATCAGAGGTATATACATGATTACTGCAGGACGGTACACGGTGTGGATACATCGGTAGGAGAAGTCCTTGACTACCTCGAGAAAAACGGGTTGTCCGGCAATACCATCGTCATTTACACCTCGGACCAGGGATTCTATCTCGGGGAACACGGGTTATACGACAAACGGTTCATGTACGAGGAAGCCTTGAGGACGCCGTTGCTTATATCATGGCCGGGACACATACAGCCCGGTTCCGAATGTATGGAAATGGTACAGAACATAGATTATGCCCCGACCATTCTGGATGTTGCCGGGGCAACTGTCCCGGACAATATGGACGGGGTTTCGCTTACCCCCCTGTTCGATGACGGCCGTGAAGAAGGATGGAGAGATGCCATATATTACAGATACTATGACTGCCCTGCAGTGGGAAACGTGCGCAAACACTATGGAATACGTACCGGGAAATACAAACTGATCCACTGGTATGACAGCGCATCAGAGTATTCCCCGGCAATCGATTCGTGGGAGATGTTCGACCTTCAAGCCGACCCTTCCGAAACGGACAATATTTTCTGCAATCCTGAATTGGCAGACGTCAGGGATTCGCTGATACAGCGTCTCGAGGCGCACCAATAGCGGATTATCTGTATGAAGCCTTGACGAAAGGCGCAGCGAGAAGATAGTCGGCACACATTTTCATGCTGGTACGCCAGTCTCCGGTGCTGAAACCTTCGATTTCAACGATGAAATCGTTGAGTCCGGCCGTGGCAGCATTGTCAAATATGGCATCGAAGCCGACCATGCCGCTCTGTCCGATTTCGTAATGGTCCTTGATATGGAGCATGGTGAACCGGCCGGGATATTTCTTGAAATATTCCACAGGGGCACCGTGCCCGTAAACGGCCCAATAAACGTCCATCTGGAAGAACACCAGTTCAGGATCCGTATTTTCGAGCATATAGTCGAGCATTACGTTGTCCTCGACCTTCTTGAATTCATGCGAATGGTTGTGGTATCCGAAGCGGATACCGTTCTCCCTGCAGAGCCTGCCTATTTCATTGAGATAACGGCAATATGTCTGCAGGTCAGCCAGTTTCTCCGGAAGCCCGATGTGCGGGACAACGATATATTCCATACCCGCCGCCTTGTGGGCCGAGACGCACTCCTTCCACCATTCCATTGCAGAGGAAAGGTCTCCGGATTCGAGTTCCTCTGCGGAAAGCGCCCTGCCGACATGTGAAGAAAGGACTTTCAGTCCGGCTGCCTCGACATCGGCCTTGAACTGCTCCGGCGCTACTCCATAGAGTTTGCCGTCATTATAGTTGGCCGCCTCTACGGAAGTGTAACCGTATTCTGCAAGGGCATTGAAAACCTCAACATGATTCTCGGCATACTTCTCCGGATTGCCGATAAGGGTCCTCAGGCTGTAAAGCTGTACGCCGATGTCCTTTCCTTCAGGAGCATCGGCCTTGGGGCAGCATCCTGCGACACTGCCCGCCAAAGCCAACATGATAAGTATTCTCTTCATATCAGTCCATCACCTTGATGCGGATGTTCCTGTACCATACGTCGTCGCCGTGGTCCTGGATTCCGAAATAGCCCTCATGCTCAGGGCCGCCGCAGTCATTGAGGAGTTCGAATGCAAGAGGCCATTTCTCCTGGGAGAACTTGGAAGCCTGGAGCATGTCGGTCCACTGCTGGGTCCACAGATGATATTCCACTACATTCTCGTCATTCTGTCCGTGTACAACGGTTCCCTTGTAAACCATGATGCGGGCCTTGTTCCACTCGCCGAAAGGCTTCTGGTTCTGAGGCTTTGCAGGAATCATGTCATAGAGGGATGCAGACTGGCGGTTACCATCCACACCGAGGAGGGCGTCAGGATGATTGGCATTGTCAAGTACCTGATATTCAGGAGCTGAGATATAAATAGGCTCATATCTCTCGGTGCCGTCCTCTTTCACGGTCTTCACCTCCTGCGCGAGATAGAAGATACCGGAATTGCCGCCTTTGGACACTTTCCACTCGAGTTCGAGGATGAAATTCTTGAACCTGTGGGCGAAAATCAGGTCTCCGCCCTCGCCGGTCTGACCCTCGCCGGTACCGGAACCTGAGAACTTGATACAGCCGTCCTCGATGGTCCAGCGTGATGGTACATTGTCCTTTCCGTAACCGCGCCATCCGTCAAGTGACGTTCCGTCGAACAGGATGTAGTAGCCGTCGCTGTCCTGACGGAGGGATGAGAGGTCAACCTGAGGCTTGTTGACCATGATATATTCAGGTGCACCTTCGTTGGCCACCTTTGTCTCCACTGTCTCGCCTTCCCATTTGAGCTCGGCAGGTGCGGATGCTTTCTTCTGATTGTTTCCGCAAGAGGAAACAGCCATTGCTATAGCCATGATTGCGGCAGAATAGATTATTTTTTTCATCGTTTACTGTAATTTAATGTCTTTCAATCTGTTATTCCGGCATAGGAGGAAGGCTCCAACCCTCGCGGTATGTATGTTTGATGAGTTCCTGGGCATATGCACGGGCATTCACAGGATCCGTGTAAGTGGTCTGGAATGTCGGATGTCCGTCATGGATTGAGAATCCGTCATGGATGACGGTCCTGATGGTTGCATCGGCAGGGATGTTGGTGAAGCACATGTTCTCGCCGTCCCACTCGAGCTCCATGTTGAGGGCTGCGAGGCGTACTGCGAGGACTCCCATGAGCACCATCTCGGTGAACGGACCAGCCTCTGAGAAGTCGGAAGCCGGCTTGATTCTGGTCTCGTATGGCTCCTTGCAGGCGCGGATCCAGTCCTGCTGGTGAGAGAGTGTGATCTCCCTGAGAACATGAGGAACTTCAGGATTGCGTCCGGAAAGGAGATAAGGGTCACGTCCGTAGCATCCGCAGATGAGGGTGTCCTTGGTTCCGTGGAAGATGACCCCGCCGCCGTGCATGTTCAGATCCTTGCCCGGAGCGAGACCTGCAGGCCTTTCAGGCTTCAGTCCGCCGTCGTACCAGATAACCTCGACCTCCGGCATTGCAACCTTAGGCATATTGTCCCTTGCAGGGAATACGAACTTTATCATCTCGGCATTAGGAGCGGACTCCGTGAGAACGGTGGTCGAGCTTGCCTGGGCCTTGATTGGATATTTGAGATTCAGGGCCTTGAATACAGGATGGAGGATATGGCATGCCATGTCACCGAGAGCGCCTGTTCCGAAATCCCACCAGCCGCGGAAGTTCCATGGCGTGTAGATGGAGTTGTACGGTCTCATAGGAGCAGGTCCGATGAAGGAATCCCAGTCGAGTGTTGAAGGAATCTCCTCCACTACTTCAGGTCTGTGGAGACCCTGAGGCCAGATAGGTCTGTCAGTGAAAGCCTCTACCTTGGTAACCTCTCCGATCTCGCCGTTCCAGATCCATTCACAAGTCTTCCTGACACCTGCCTCGGAAGCTCCCTGATTACCCATCTGGGTGCTTACATGGTATTTGTCAGCAAGTTTGGTAAGGAGACGTGCCTCGTAGATGGAATGCACGAGAGGCTTCTCGCAATATACGTGTTTGCCTGCTGCAATCGCCTGTGCGGCAATGATTCCGTGAGTGTGGTCAGCAGTCGCCACCATTACGGCGTCGGCCTGGTCGAGGAGCTCGTCGTACATCTTGCGGTAGTCGCTGTACCTCTTCGCATTAGGATAACGGTCGAAGATGTGGGCGGCATATTTGGCATCCACGTCGCAGAGTCCGATGATTTCCTCGGTCTCCATTGCCTTGAGGTCGGCTGCACCTCTTCCTCCGATTCCCACTCCGAGAATCTTTAGTTTCTCCTTGGATGGGGCTGCCGGCTGTTTCTTCTTTCCGGCGGCTGCAAACAAATCACCAGGTGCCATCGAGAGCCCGATGGCTGCTGCTGTTCCTGTCTTAAGGAAAGCGCGTCTTGAAATATCCTTTCCCATTGAATCTGAATTTGGTTATTAATAAAAAATGTCAATAATCATGTCAGCGGCTCTTCAGGAGCCCGTATCCGTCCGTCATGTTGCGCCTCCTCTCACGGATTGCCTCGAGAGTGGCATTGTCCCCTATGGACGGCATCTCATGCTTCCATGCATCATCCAGCATTGCCCAAGACACCTTTGATGCAATGAATGCATCCTCCACGTCAGGGAGCCGCGGGTCAGGAACTCCTGTCTCCACCACATCGGCGAAACGTGTGGTCAGCACATCGAGATTCTTCCCTCCGAACGGTTTCTCTATCTTCTCCGTCCTCGTCACACCCCTGAGTTCCACGGTAGCGGTCCTGAAGTCGTGCGTCATGCGGGCGATTCCTTTCGTACCTATTATGTCAATATATGAATTGTGCGTCTGGTTCTTCGACATCTGTCCGTACACGAAACCCTGGGTAATGTCGAATACCACCCCGTTCTCGAACGTGCCATGGCACTGGAGCCACCAGGGGTCCTTCCAGTCCCACATCCTCAACGCCTGTGAATGCCAGGTCTTGTATCCGGAACCGGCATACCATCGTGCAATGTCCACATAATGCATCCCGCAGTCATGGAAAGGAGGGCCCTCATAAGCGTGACCCTCTCCGGGAGCAAGGCCGGGGGTCATGTGGCATATCCTGAGAATCGCAAGTTCTCCGATTTCCCCGGACTCCACGAAATCCTTCATCACGTGATGATACCAGGAATTCCTCAGGTAAAGGTTCACGGCCGAGACGAGTCCGGAGCCGCGTAGCATCTCCACCACTTCCGCCTCGTCCTCGACGTCTGCAGCTATCGGTTTTTCCGAGATTACATGCTTTCCGGCTGCAACCGCCTTCCGGATCTGTCCCATGCGTGAATCAGCCAGGGCACAGAGCACAACCACGCGGACAGAACTGTCTGCAAATATGACATCCTCATTGTCGATAATTTCGGCTGACGGGAATTTTGCGGCAGCAAGCTCACGTGCAATGGGCGACTTGTCACAGATATATTTCAGATTCCATCGTCCTGACGCGGCCATGGCATCGAGATACATCTCCCCCATCCTTCCGTAACCGATCAGAGCGACACAGATTCTCCCCATAGTTCAGTTTCCTTTAATCGTTGCAATATCGGAAATTTTAACGGAAAATAAAAGAAAAACCTACTCCAACTTCATTGTTTCTCCCTTGTACGATGTCGGAAAATCGCCGAAAGACAGGGAGAATTCCAATACGCCGTCGCGAATCGTGCCGGTCAGGCCACGGACAGAATACATTTCCGCAGGAAGGCCCGCCTCCCCGTACGTCGGGACGATTCCGTCAGCATTGAAGGACACCACTTCTCCGGGAACGGTATATTTCACGCCCGGAACATTGATGTCCAATGACACCGGCATCTGGGGAACGAATTTCACCTGATACATTTTCAAAGTTGCAGTACCTTCAGCCTCACCTTCGGTGCAGAAATCGACCATGACATTGTCTGTCACCACGTTCTCACCCTTGTATACCACCGTCATCTTCCCGATGAACGGAACATCTCCCGAGATACGGTTTTCATTTTTCTCCTTGGAGCAGCCGGCCAGTGCGGCCAGTGCAATGATTGCTGCAAATAATCTTTTCATTGTTTCAATAATTATCTGAATTTCAATTAATCATGTTCTAAAACTCAAACTCCACACCCGCCGTGAAACGCCTCGGCTTTCCTGTCTGGAAAAAGCTGTTTCCCACGGACTTGAAATAAAATGTATCATATTCCGTCCCGGTCAGGTTCAATCCCCTGACAAAAAAGGAAACCCCTGACATGCTGAGCCTCGCGGACGCGCCGAGAAGCATATATGCCCCCTGGCTGAATGTCCCGGCCTCGTCCCAGACTATATTCCCGGTCCGGCTCACGTCGGCCGACAGTTCGAACGACCTCAGATGCTTTCCTCCGAGCGGGAACCTGTAGGAACCGGCCACTGTCAATGTACTCCCTTGAGAATAAGGGACCCGGTTCCCGGAATAATCCTCAATCCCGTCGTCATATTCCTTGAACACGGCATCGAGGAGACTTCCGGACATCTGCATTGTCAGGCCTTTCCAGGACCACGAGGCTTCAGCCTCAAGTCCGCAGCTCCGGGAGTGCCCGGCATTGGCCATCATCCTGCCAGTACCCTTCCCCGACGGAAAAACGGTTATCTGCTGGTTCCTGCAGTCGAGCCAGAACAGGGATGCAGAAGCCGACAGCCTGTGTCCTCCGGTATTCAGCGAGATGCGCGCCCCGGCCTCATAATTCATGCAGGTCTCAGGCTTGTATGTCGTACTCCTCGCATCGGGAGCGTTCCCGTCCAAGTCAGGATGTACTCCGAGAGCCCCCATCATGTCCTGCATCATCTGGTTCTGGAGTATGTCGGAGAATATCTGCGTATTGAATCCTCCTGACCTGTAGCCCCTTGACACTGTCGCGAACACCTGCCCGGAGACAGGCCTGCCATCCCGTCCGAAATTGTACAGGGCCGACAGTTTCGGTAGGACCTGGAAATAGAAATTGGTGATATCACCATTGTATCTCGTGGTGAGAGGATAATAGTCCTTCATGGTCGGGCTGAGGATGAAATGTATGTCAGCCCGGCTGTCGTAATCCATGAAATTCCCCTCGTGGTCAATCCTGAGCCCGGCCGTGAGAAGCCATCTCCCGAAACGGAAACAGGACTCGTGATACAGGGCAGCATTGTATGTAAATATCCCGAACTCGCTGGAAATCGGGAAGTTATCCTCCAATATACCGAGCTCGCCGAAAGAATCCGGAATGCCGGCATTGGCATTGTCGAGGATGAGGGTCCTGATACCGTCTTCAAGGAAAACTACAGGGGCGCTCATCCTGTTCTTCTTGACGAAAGCGAAGAATCCGGTCTGGCTGGTCCACCAGGAAGGCCCTTTCTCCGGACGGAATATAAGTTCCTGGGTAGCAGCGTACTGCCTCTGGGTCTGGTTAAGGGTAAACATCGAAGCCGTCGTGAAATCCTGGTCCAGGTCCATGGAATCGAAAAGCAGCTGGATACTCGTGACCGAGCTGAGGTTCCATCCGTTCCCCCTGAGGCCTGCCCGGAAACCGTCGGTGATACTGATGCGCTTGTATGCACTCTTGTCATTGTAATTCACAGGAAGCAATTCCCCGTCATCCCACAGCCTGTATGGATAACCGCCCTGCTTGTGGAACGAGACCGAGAAGGAATTGTCCATGCGCACTTTCTCCCGGCTCAGCTCGCACCGCATCCTGAAATACAATGCATCGGAACGGTCACAGTCCTCGCCAGTAAAGTCATTGGTATAGAATCCGTTGGAATGACGGTATCCCACCACGGCACCCGACCGCCCTTTATAGACCGATGCCCTGGCACTGACCGTTGCCGCGGAACCGTACTCCACCCCGCCACGGATTCCCTGATACGCAGAAGGGGTGAGGGTCTCCACGGAGAGTATGCCGGTCATGGAATTGCGCCCGTACAATGTTCCCTGGGGCCCGCGGTACATGTCCACGCGACGTACGTCGAGGAACTGGAAATCATAATTGTTCTTGTCGAGGACAGGGACATCGTCGATGTAGAGTCCTACCACGGGATTGTCTATCCTCGAGCCGAGGCCTCTCATATATACGGAGGAAGTCATCGCGGAACCGTAGTCCGGAATCAGCAGTCCCGGCACAATCAGGGAGAGATCCCGGGGAGAGTTGATGCCGCCGTCCTCTATCCTGGACATCATGAGGGATGTAACGGGTGAAGACACCTCGGTGATGTCAAGCGACTGTTTCACGGAGGACACGACAACGGCCTCCTGAAGGGTGTCTTTCACGGAAGGCAGGACGGATAGCAGGATTGAAAGCAGGACAGTGGTCATCTTACTCGTTCCGGTATTGGCTCGGGGTCTTGCCCGTGTGAGACTTGAAGAACTTGTAGAAGACCGACTGGTTAGGGAAATTCAGCTTTGCGACTATCTGCTTGATGGACAGGTCCGAATACTTGAGCAGGTTCTTCGCCTCGAGTATCACGAAGGCGTCGATCCAGTCCGGGGCGGAACGTCCGCTGACCGTCTTCACGAGCTTGGAAAGATATTTCGGAGTAAGGCAGAGCCTGTCGGCATAGAATTTCATATTGCGCTCCGAAGTATGGTAATCCGTCACGAGCCGCAGGAACTGGTCATATACATTCTTGGCCTTGGCCGAAGGGGCGTGCGGCTTGCGCTCTGCAGCGGTCAGCTTCCCTGTCCAGATCGATCCGAGGACGTAGGATATGGATGAGATCAATGCCCCTATAGCCTCCTTCTTGTTCTGTATATCGCTGGTAAGCAAGACCGAAGCCAAGTCAAGATATTCGCGGCAGAGCCTTCTCTCGCTCCTGTCGAGGGTGATGCAAGGATTGTCGAGAAGGGCCATGCTCTCATTGAACAGGCGGTTGAAGTCGAACCTGACACCGGACATGAAGCTCTTGGACATCGCCACTACGATGAAATGCAGATTCCTCTCGTCGGTCTCCACTCCCGAGACCCTTATGATATTGCCCGGCACATTGAGGACCAGGGAATTGGCCCCCACCTGAAAGGCGTCGAGGTTCACCTCGAGCTGTATCCTTCCGGAAATGCAGAAAATGATGATGTAGCCGTCGAACCTGAACGGATATTTGAAGACGCTAAGAGCCTTGTCATATCTCAGGTCGGCTATCAGGAGATCGTCGCCGAGGGCTGCTCCGGGCATGTCCGGAAAACGGCTCTTGAAACGCTTGATGCTTATATTATGCAATATTTCTTCCATATCTCTCTGACCCGATTCAAATATTACTGCATAGCCGGGCCGTATTGTGCAAATATACTAAATCGATATTACTTTCGCAAGAAAGCAAAAATTCGACTAATCGGACAATCATTTGTCAATATTGTATATAAAACAGAGGTATTATTGTCCTTATTGGCAACTATTTTGCAGTTTTTCGAGGTCCGTCGCGAATCGTAGGAGTAACGGAACGAAAGAATTAGTGGAAATATGACAATAAAAACGCAAATATCAGCCTTGATTGCAGCCCTGATGCTGCCAGCAGGCGCAATGGGACAGCAGGTCCTCACTCTTGAACAATGCCGGGAAATGGCCATCAGCAACAACAAGACCCTGGAGCAGTCCAGGACGCAGGTCGAAATGGCAGGTTATGACAGAAAAATCGCCCGGGCAAATTATTATCCGAACATCAGCGCGACCGGCGCATACATGTACAACGAGAAAAATATCGCCCTCATCAGCGAGCAGATGTCCGACAAACTGACAAATGCCGGGACTCTCGCACAGGGAGCCATGACGGAATTCCTCGGCGGGCTGCAGCAGGCCATTGCCTCGAATCCGGCAGCGGCCCAGGAATTCATGCAGAGCCCTTTGTGGCAGACCGTGATGGGAGCCCTCCAGCAGACCGACATCAGCGGGGCCCTGAACCAGCTCGGGTCCGAAATCGATGACGCATTCCACCTCGACGCCCACAATATTTTCGCTGCCGGAGTATCCCTGCAGCAGCCCGTGTTCATGGGAGGCAAGATAGTGGCTGCCAACAGGATAGCCCTTCTCGCCGAAGACCTCGCCAAAGCCCGCTACGAGAAGGAGTACCAGGACCTCGTGACCACAGTGGACCAGGCATATTGGCAGATAGTCTCCATCGCGGCCAAGAAACGGCTTGCAGAAGATTATTCGGACCTCCTCAAGAAGATGGAACGGGACGTGAAACTGTCTGCCGGTGCCGGCTTGGCTACGAAATCGGACGAACTTTCCATCAAGGTGAAGGCCAATGAGGCGGACATGATGAAGACGAAGGCCACCAACGGGTTAGTGCTTGCCAAGATGCTGCTTTGCAAGGAAATAGGTCTTGACCTGAATTCCGAAATCGTGCTTGCTGACGAATCGCTTGGCGCTGTACCTGTTCCGGAAATGGCAGAGGCCAGGAGCTTAGATGACATTCTGGCAGACCGTCCGGAGACCCGGAGCCTGGACCTCGCGACAAGGATTTACGACCAGAAAATCAGGGTGGCACGGGCCGACATGATGCCGAAGGTCGCATTGACCGCGAATTACCTCGTGAGCAACCCGAACGCCTACAACGGATTCCAGAACAAGTGGGGCGGGATGTTCAATGTGGGTGTCGCAGTGAACATACCGATATTCCACGGAATGGAAGCCACACAGAAGACGCGGAAAGCGAAGGCCGAAGCCACATTGTACCGCAGCCAGTACGAGGATGCATGCAACATGATCAACCTGCAGGTGACCCAGTTGCACAAGCAGCAGGAGGAGGCTCTCGAGAAACTTGCGATGGCCGAAAGCAATCTCAAGAGCGCCGAGGAGAATCTTCGCACGGCGACAGTGGGATTCGAGAACGGGGTCGTGACCTCCAATACCGCACTCGCCGCACACACTGCATGGCTCCAGGCTCATTCCGAGATAATCGACGCCGGAATCGAGCTCCAGATGGTCAGCGTGAATCTCAACAAGGCTGAGGCCCGCTACAAATCTGATATTGAATAGCCCGCGCGGGAATATATGAGTTGGGCCGGATGGCGCGAAAATTGCATCGGCCCGGAATTGTTGATAAATCTGACAATCATGAAGAAGTACGTATGTAAGGTCTGCGGGTACGAATACGACCCGGCAGCCGGTGACCCGGACAACGGGATTGCTCCAGGAACCGCTTTCGAAGACATCGCCGAGGATTGGGTCTGCCCTCTCTGCGGCGTAGGCAAGGAAGACTTCGAGCCGGTGGACTAATCCGCCACGACACGGTCATCAAGAGGTGTATTCCAAGGTTTTATCCAAGGAATACACCTTTTGTTTGTTTTGAAAACATGCCGATAGTACGGCGAAAATCGCATATTTTATATATATTTTCGTAGATTTGTGGGATGAACGACAAGAAGACTGACTACATAGAGATACGCGGAGCACGGGCGCACAATCTGAAGAATGTGGACATCGACATACCGAGGGGGAAATTCGTCGTGGTGACAGGGCTCAGCGGAAGCGGAAAATCCTCATTGGCTTTCGACACCATATATGCCGAGGGCCAGAGACGCTATATGGACACCCTGTCCACCTATGCCAAGCATTTCATGGGAGTACTCGAGAAGCCGGAGGTGGACGAAATCAACGGCCTGAGCCCGATCATCGCCATCGAGCAGAAAACCACCGGCAACAATCCCCGTTCCACAGTCGGCACCATCACGGAAATATTTGATTTCCTGAGACTTCTCTACGCAAGGGCCTCCCGGGCCTATTCCCCGGTCACCGGCAGGGAAATGACGCGATACAGCGACGCACAGATCGTGGACCTCATATTGTCCGGATACGAAGGCAGGAAATGTTACCTCCTCGCGCCGCTCGTGAGGGGAAGAAAGGGACATTACCGTGAACTCTTCGAGCAGATGCGCAAGAGAGGATTCACGCAGGTCAGGATAGACGGCGAAATCATGGATCTCTCCTCGGTGACAGCCCTCGACAGATACAAGGCGCATTTCATCGAGCTCGTAGTAGACAAACTCAAGCCGTCGGCTGCTGACGGGAAACGGGTACGCGAATCAGTCGGCATCGCCCTCGGACGCGGAAAAGGCTCGGTCGCAGTGCTCGACCTCGAGACCGGACAGGTGCAGCATTATTCCAAGCATCTCGTGGACCCGGACAGCGGAATTTCGCTCCAGGAACCGGCCCCGCATTCATTCTCGTTCAACTCCCCGGAAGGATATTGTCCCCACTGCAAGGGACTCGGAATGATAGTGGACGTGAACATGGACACCATCATACCTGACCGCACCCTCTCCATCGCGGAAGGTGCAATCGTGCCTCTCGGCAAAATCAGGGAGACCCGCAAATTCGACATAATACGTTCAATAGCAAGGAAATACAATATTTCCCTCTATGCCCCGGTCGAGGAGCTTCCTGACGAAGTCATATCGTTGCTGGTATTCGGTTCCGACGAACTCTTCAGGGTCGGGGACGGGGCGCTCTCCGAAATGGTATCCTTCCCGGGAATCGTGGAGGATATTGACGAGAAAATTGTATGCCCTGTCTGCCACGGAACCCGGCTCAACGAGCAGACCAACTGCTTCCGCATAGACGGGAAGACCATCTCGGAGGTGGCCGCAATGGAAATGTCCGCCCTCGCCGCATGGATCGGGGAACTGCCCGGGAAACTTACTGGGAGGGAAAACATCATTGCCCGCGACATACTGAAGGAGCTCGGGGACAGGACCAAGTTCATGCTGGACGTCGGACTGGACTACCTTTCGCTTGACAGGGCCACGGCCTCGCTGTCCGGAGGTGAAAGCCAGCGTATCAGGCTCGCCACCCAGATAGGCTCCAAGCTTGTGAACGTGCTCTACATTCTCGACGAACCGAGTATCGGACTGCACCAGAGGGACAACAGGAAGCTGATACGCTCCCTCAAGGAACTCAGGGACGAGGGGAATTCCGTGATGGTCGTGGAGCATGACGCGGAGACGATGTTCAATGCCGACTGGCTGGTGGACATAGGTCCCGGAGCCGGAGCAGAAGGAGGACATGTCTGCCTGAACGCCCCGGTGGCCGCCCTTCTCGGGGACGGGAAAATCCCGGAAGAATGTGCAGGACGGTGCGTGGCCGGAGAATCGCTGACCCTCGACTATCTCAAGGGCGTGAAGACAATACCGGTGCCGGCTGTCAGGCGCAAGGGCAATGGAGAAGTGCTAAGCATCCGTGGAGCCTGCGGCAACAATCTGAAAAACATTGACATAGACCTGCCGCTCGGGATGTTCATCGGGGTGAGCGGAGTGAGCGGAAGCGGCAAATCGTCTCTCATCAACGAGACCCTCATGCCGATCCTGAAGAACAAGTTCTACAATTCAAGGCAGAAGCCCCTGCCATACGGTTCCATAGAAGGGATTTCCAACATCGACAAGCTCATCGAGATTGACCAGAGCCCGATAGGACGGTCTCCGAGGAGCAATCCGGCCACTTTCACCGGAGTCTTCAACGACATCCGCAACCTGTTCGCAGAGACCAACGACGCGAAGGTACGCGGGTTCGGGCCGGGAAGGTTCTCATTCAATGTCCCGGGAGGACGGTGCGAGGCCTGCAAGGGAGCAGGTATCAAGGTAATCGAGATGAATTTCCTGCCTTCGGTCAATGTGGTCTGCGACGAATGCCGCGGCCGGAGATACCAGGAGGACACGCTTGCGGTGAAATACAAGGGCAAGAGCATCAATGACGTGCTGGAAATGCCAATCAGCACCGCTTACGAATTTTTCAGCGGGATACCGAAGATTTCCCAGAAGCTCAAGGCCCTCGTGGATGTCGGTCTGGGATACGTCCATCTCGGCCAGTCGGCAGTGACATTGTCCGGAGGAGAGAGCCAGAGGATGAAACTTGCGTCCGAATTGTACCGGAAAGATACCGGAAATACCCTTTATATACTGGACGAACCTACTACGGGCCTGCATTTTGAAGACATCAAGATTCTGCTGGGCGTGCTCCGGAAGCTTGTTGACAGCGGCAATACCGTGATTGTCATCGAGCACAATCTGGACGTGCTCAAGTGCGCCGACTATATCTTCGACCTCGGTCCGGAAGGAGGACGGAGAGGAGGATACATAGTGGCGCAGGGAACTCCTGAGGATATGGCCGTGAACCCAAAGTCGGTGACGGGTCCGTATCTCGCGGAGGTCCTGGGAATAAGGTAAAACTCTCTAACACATTGGAATATGGGAGAAAAAGAGACTTTCAAGATCAATCTTGTAAATGACGGCAAGTCATACGAAGTGCCGCTTCTGAAACGGCTCGGGGATCTGTCGGGAGAGATTTGTCCGGCGGTCAGGGACAGGAAAACCGGGAGGGAGTTCCCGGTGCTGGCAGCATTGGTGGACAACAAGCTCAAGGAACTGGATTACAAGCTAGTGATGTCGCATCAGGTGGAATTCATCGGCTACAACCATCCTGACGGAAGACGTACTTACCTGCGTTCGCTCTGCTTCGTGCTGCAGAACGCGGTGAGGGCGATATTCCCCGACAAGGTATTGATAATCAATCATTCGCTTCCGAGCGGACTGTATTGCACAATCTGCAGCGCACAATGCCGGGAGGACGGAAGGCAGGCAGTCACGGAGATTGATGACGCTTCTATTGACTCCTTGAAGGAGAAGATGCGCTCAATCATTGCCGCTGACATGCCTTTCACGAAAGTCAAGACGGATGCAGACGATGCGGAAAAGGTCTTCATCCGGAACAACCAGCCAGACAAGGCCGCCCTGCTGAAATCCATAGGCAGGTATATGTGCAGCGTATATTATCTTGACGGACAAGCAGATACATTCCACGGACCGCTTCTGCCGTCCACAGGTTACCTGAACGTGTTCGACCTGATGCCTTACGGTGAGGGATTCTGCCTCCAGTTCCCTTCCGACAAGGACTATGACAAGGTGATTCCGGTGCGCCGCCAGTCGAAGATTTCAGCGACATTGAAAGAGTATTCGGACTGGTGCTCCATCATAGGGGTGAAAGGTATCGGGACCCTGAACAATGCCATCCAGGAAGGCTACGCGGTGCGCCTTATCAATCTCTCGGAGGCCCTGCACGAAAGGAAATACGCCGAAATCGCCAGCCGGATTTACGAGCAGAGGGACAAGGTGCGGATCGTGTTCATCGCCGGTCCGTCTTCGAGCGGAAAGACTTCATCGTCGCTCAGGATTGCGCTCCAATGCCAGGTGCTCGGACTGAAGCCGAAGGTAATCGAACTCGACAATTATTTCGTGGACAGGGAGCGTACGCCGAAGGACAGCGACGGCAACTACGATTTCGAGGCTCTCGAGGCAATGGACCTGAAACTGCTGAACGAGCAGCTGAACGACCTCGTGGCAGGCAAGGAGGTGGAACTGCCGAGATTCGATTTCAAGGAGGGCAGGAGCTATCCTTCCGGAAAACGTATATCATTGAAAGACAAGGAGATATTGATAATGGAAGGGATTCATGCTCTCGACCCTGCAATGGTTCCGGACGTGGATTCGTCAAGAATCTTCAGGGTATATGCATCGGCCCTCACTTCCCTGAACGTGGATGAGAACAACAATATATCGACATCTGACAACCGCCTGCTGCGCCGCATGGTGCGCGACAACAGGGTGCGCGGCATCACGCCGGAGGACACAATCCTGAGATGGCACAGCGTCCGCAGGGGCGAGAACCAGAACATATTCCCGTTCCAGGAAAATGCCGATGCAGCCTTCAATTCGGCTCTCATCTACGAGCTTCCGATGCTGAAATATTATGCCGAGCCTCTTCTCAGGCGAATTTCCCCGTCCTCCCCGGCATATACCGAGGCAGTGCGCCTGCTGAAGTTCCTCGACTATATCGTGGCGCTCTCCCCTGCCGAGATTGCGGCAATACCTCCTACTTCCATAATGAGGGAGTTCATCGGCGGACAGACACTGTGATTGTCATATCGGGCGAAGCACGACGTGCGAAGTCGGGATGACAACTACAAGTGGGCGAAATATCAGAAAAGAGGCTGAAACAAGCCTCTTTTTAAAAAATTTACTACCTTGTGTTGCAATATATTCAGAAAAATATATATCTTTGCATCAGAAATGTACTTGTCCGCGCAAAATGACATGCACGGCAAGGATGCATAAAGAGATAAGAATAAAACTAAGTAATTGAAAATGAAAAAAGTACAGGACGCCAGCATCGGCGGCAGGAATTTTTTCCTCGATGAAGATGCCTATGAAAGACTTGGAGAATATCTCGGACATTTCCGTGAAAGGCTGAATGCAAACAGCCCGAAAATGGCTCCGGAGCAGATTGACGAGGTAATGAATGACCTCGAGTCGAGAATCGCGGAGCTTTTCATGAAAGAGACCGGAAGCACGAACCGGACGGTGAACATCGGACTGGTGAACCGCGTGACATCCCAGCTCGGGATGCCTGACGGAAGCCAGGAAAGCGAAACCGCATACGGCACCGCCGGAGAGGCTTCAGGCAGCATGCCGCCATTCGGGGAGCCGCACAAGAAAATCTACAGGAGCATGGAGGACAAGGTAATCGGCGGTATCTGCTCCGGACTGGCGATATATTTCGGCGTGGATGTGGTCCTCGTCAGGCTGCTCGCAATCATCGCGCTTATAGCCGGTACCGCGGGATTCTGGATCTACGTGATATTCTGGATAGTAATCCCGAAGGCGGAGACCCCGGTGCAGAAATGCGAGATGCACGGACTGCCTCTTACGGCTGAGAATCTCGCCCGTTTCAACAATAAAAGAAAATAAGACATGGAAAGTACAGCTGACAACATCAGGTCCCAGATGCGGAAAGGCGTTCTGGAATACTGCATCCTCTGCATCCTGGCGAAGCGTGAGGCCTATGCTTCGTCCATCATAGAGGAGCTCAAGGCGGCGAACATGATTGTGGTAGAAGGGACATTGTACCCTCTCCTGATAAGGGAGAAGAACCAGGGCCTGCTGTCCTACAGATGGGAGGAGTCACCACAGGGGCCGCCGAGGAAATATTACATGATTACCGACAAGGGGCGTGCGCTGCTTCAGGAGATGGACAATGCCTGGAGCGAAATCGTCACGACCATCGACACATTGAAGAAATAAACCGGAATAAAAGGAAAGACTATGAACCCTGTGAGAAAAATGAGCATAGGCGGATATGCATTCACCATGGAGACAGAGGCCGTGGACAGGATTGGAGATTATTTTTCCGAACTGAAAGAGCACTACAAGGACATTGAGGGCGGGAGCGAGATAATGGAGGGAATTGAGGAGAGGATGGCAGAACTCCTGGTCGAGAGATGCGGAACCTCTGGCGTGGTCACAACGGCCGATGCCGCGGCTGTGATGGAGACTCTCGGGAAACCGGAAAAAATCGAGGAAGAGTCGGATATGGATGAGGGGAATGCCAACGGACGGGACACCGGATCCCCGAGGATGTCAAACGATGAATGGCCGGACAAGAAACTGTACCGTGACGTCGAGAACGGAAAGTTCCTCGGAGTCTGCAGCGGACTCGGGGCGTATTTCAATATCGACGTGGTGACCATAAGGGCCATTTTCGTAATAGTAACGGCAGCCTTCTGGTTCAGTTTCGGCAGAAGGTTCGATGGCGCGGTCCTGATACCGATATTGATATATCTCATATTAGGGTTTATAACGCCGGCGGCCAAGACCGTGAAAGAGAAACACCGGATGAAAGGTGAGGGCAATACAGTTCAGGAAATCCAGAAGACGGTCGAGAATTCGTTCCGGGAGGCATCCGGGGCAATCCGCGAGATCGGCAACTCCGACGCAGTGAAAGGCGCGGGAAATTTCATATTGAAGACCTGCGGAGTGATTCTGTTCATCCTGGGATTCTGCGGACTGTTTGCAGGTGGAATCATGATAATCTGGGACCAGATGTTCGGGTTCAAGATGCTGCCTGACAGGGTGTTGTTTGATATTATCAGAGATGCTCCGGTACTGTACGCCGCACTGCAGATGCTCTGGGTGAAATGCCTCATCTGCCTCGCTTATTTCCTGCCGTTCACCGGAATGATATACGGAGGAATACAGCTTCTGTTCGGGTTCAAGTCACCGAAATGGCATCCTGGCATGGTGATTTTCCTGCTCTGGCTGATGGTCCTTACGATGCTCGCCGTGCTTGTCGCCGTAGGATGCCTGCATGTTCATTAATTGTTTGAACATTTAACAGACTTTGGCACGATAATGGCATATAGAAAATCAGAAGACATAAAACACATAAGCTAGTTTAATTCATATTGAATAAAATCAACAGCGGCCAGTCGGGAGACTAACCGCTGTTATCATTTTCTTATAAAGCCCGACAGATCAACGCAATCTGCAGGACGTCCGATGCTACTGCTCAGGAGCGAACATAGGGTCCCATGCAGGAAGCCTTACAGGAGTCTGGTCGAGCATCTCGAGAATGTCGGACGGGATGTATTTCTTCTCGGCCACGAGACGGAACATATATTCATTGAACCACTCGTCAGTCATTATCAGATGTCCCTTGTAGCCGCTGTCGGCACCCCAGCTGTTCTCTACCATCCATTTGACCGGAGTCCCGTCCCTGAGGTCCACTGCCATCAGGGTCATTGCATGGGACGAACCGCTCGCATGGGTCAGGACCCTCTCACGCTTGTCCATGGTGAACTCCACTCCGAGCAATGAGGAATAGTCGTAGTTGGCAATGTCGAGCACACCCTTCTTCGAATTCAGGAACTTGCCCACGTCGCAAGAGAAATACATGGCCTTGCCGTCCTTGATGGAAGCGATGGCAATCTCCTTGATCCTCTCCACCGGGAGATTGACATAGAGCCAGTTATGTCCGTCATATACATGGCGGTCATAGTCGATTTCATAGACCTTGCCGTATTCTCTCGTAGGGTCGTTCATGAGCATGACATAGTTGTCGTTGAGAGCCTCTCCCACGAACTCCTCATAGAACGAGACCGGAGTGTATGTTGCGCGGCTGACGAACTCTCCCTTGGAGTCGTATCTCGTCCACTCGAATTCCTGAGGTGGAACTCCGAGGCAGAGGGAAAGAATCCTGTAAACGTCCGAGAGCACGTCCTCCTTGACTGTCTGGAGCTTTGCAGATACATTCTTGAGGGCGGCCTCGGTTTTCTTGCCCTTGAGCGCAGCAAGTCCGGCCTCCTCATAGGTCCTGCGGAGAAGAAGCCCGCCCTGACGGAGGACTGTCTTGAGCTGGGAGGACATCTGGGAGGTATTGTTGCTGCTGTATGTCTCAGGCATTGCATCAGACGGAACGACTCCGTATTTCAGGGCCAGGTCGGACACTCCGGTGAACTGTCCGCCGTCACCTATAGGGTTGGAGAAGAGCCAGTCCACTTTCCGGTCATCGAACGGAAGATCCTTTGTGTCAATGACTCCCTGCAGGAAAAGGTTGGCTTTCTCGAGCTGGTCATAGAAGAAGAGATAGTTCTGCGAGAACGTGAAGGCACCGAGGTCATGCCTGTCTATCACCGAAGCCCTCATCACATTCAGGCCGGTGAAAAGCCAGCACCTTCCGGATGACTTCTGGTCGGTGATGCCCTTGGTCTTCACTTCGTCGGAGAAATGAGTGTCTATCATGGCAGCGTTTCCGGCATGGGTGGCAAGAACGTTTATTGCATTGCCTGCCAATGCGTTGCGCAATGCCTTGTCAGATGCGCTCCCGGTATATCCGCGGCTGATGCGCTGCAGGACTTCCGGGGTTATTCCTCCGTCCGAAGCCACCTGCGCTTGAGAAAATGCCGGCAATGACAATATCAATGCTGCGGCGATGGTGATTGTCTTCTTCATTGGAATCGGTATAATCAGAAATTTCTCCAGTCCTCTATCTGGGGCTCATATTCAGTCCATTGAGAATCCCAGGCATATTCCCATTTGTCCCAGATTGTATACTTGCCATTCCCCCAATCTTGTTTGTAGAGATGGTGATGATAGTACTCTTCATTGTTCGGGAAATATTCGGTGTAAATATATGAAGGGACATTCGTCGCAGGAGGGCCTACAAGGCCTGCGAGGTAAAATGTCCAGAAAATGTCCGTTCCCGTCAGATAGAAGATATGCATCGCATTCCCTGGCAGGCCATCATATGGCATCCAGCCGTAATTAGGATAATCCGTATAGAAAATCTTGACGTCAGTCTTCTCCCCAGCGTAGTCTTTGTACTTGATATTCACAATATTGCCGGACTTGTCATATCTCATGGTTATGACATCCCCATCATAATTGATGTGCACGAGACGGGCATCGGAATTGTACCCGAACTTCCAGTAATATTGTTCTCCGTTCGCCTCGGTCTCCCTGCACAGGTTGGCGAAGCCGTTTGCGCCGATGGTGAAATCGAAGGTATCGTATTTGGACTCCTCCGGGTAGCAATAATCCTTAATCCTCACGGTCATCCCTTCCGCCTTGGTTGCAGGCAGGTATTCTATATCGCATCCGAGGAGCTTGACAGGAAGGCCCTTGGAATTCAGGGTGACATCATCATCGGAAAGGTTCAGCATTTTCCAATATTCAGGTTTCGCGGCAACGACGTTGGCCGGGTTTACCGTACCGGGACCATCGTTGTTCACGATATCGTCGGGGAGATCGGTTTTATCGCATGCGAGGACCGCGAATGATACAGCCACAACGGCAAGAAGACTACGTATATTCATATGATTGTCAATTGATTAACTTATTTCTTACCAAGACGGAAACCGATGTAGAATGTGACTGCGGATGTCTTCAGCTTGGCATTGTCCTTATAGTCGGAAATTTCCATCAATTCCGGTACGTTGCGTTTCATGGTAGCGGACCTTGCCTCCACTCCTACGGAGATCACACCCCAGGATATGTTGGCACCATATGTGATGAACGGAGCGAAACATCCGGAGTAGTCCTCGGAGAGATACAATGCAGAATATGAAGGCAGGAAACGCCCGTAGAGGGAAATCCTCAGCTTTGATACCGGATTGATGGTGAGGGACGGGCCTATGAAAAGGCCTAAATCGCCCTGGAGATTGTTGTAGAAATTATCTGCGGCGGATTCCTCATCCCCGGACTCGTATCCGTCTTCATATCCACCGGAATACATGAGGTCCTGGTAAGGGGCGTTGTTGTATTTCACTACATTCATTGACATTCCGTAGTCGAGACCGAACTTAATTATCCCCGCTATCGGCTTCTTGTGAAGATAGCTGGTCCTGCCGACGGTGAGGTTCGCGCCGTATTTGGAGTCCCAGGAATAGTCAGAATGACCCGGTGCCTCGAGGCTCTGGTTCGTATAGCCGAAATAAAGGAATTTTTTCCTCTTGTTGTAGAAGGACGAGGTCTGTCCATAATCAGATGAATAGCTTTCCTGCTTGCCTGCAGCATAGGAGTCCAGGCAGAAAACCAATGCGGCAACGGCCGCCACGACACATTTGAATTTCATATTGAAAAATTTTTTCCAAATTTAGAAAAACCGTAAATTATTTACAAGAAGAATACGCTCAAAATAAGGACGGACTGAAAAGCTTTTCAGTCCGCCTTGTAGAATCTATATCAGATCTTCGGAACTACAATCTCTCGAGATGGAGGACCATGTCGGAAGCACTTGCAGCATCTGCTACGGGAGCCTTCACGGCAGTTGCGGAGAATACGGTGATTTCCTTGTCCTGAGGGAGCACGAGCTCGGATGAGCCTGCCGCAACCGGCACGAAGATGCTATACATGTACGTGTGTACATAAGCCTCGTTCCTGGTCCTGGAGTCATGACGGTGACCGCCTACGTAAGCTACCTGGGCATCCTTGAGGAATGCCTTATAGTCATCCCAGTTGGCTCCGCCGAAGAATCCTGAATAGTACGGAACGTTCACCTCGACAGGAGTACCGGCATTGAAGACGGCAGTCTTGTCATTCTCGGAGGCGGCCACGAGGAGGTAAACTCCCGTGCAGCCTTCAGGAAGGGCAATACTCTGGCCCTCGGAAGCGACTGCGTTCCTGAGGTCAGCCACGCCGAATGTGAACGGAACGCCTGCGAACACGAGTTTTTCAGGAATCTGCTCTGCCGCATAGGAATGCCACTCGTTGTCCATGTGCCCGAATGCGCTGAATGCGTCGGAAGAGATGGCAACCTTGTTGTAAGGCAGTTCGAGAGGAGTATATTCATTGCGTGAAGCCTTTGCCGGGCATGCTGCGAGACGTACCCTGTATGTAGCAGGAGAGAATCCTCCCACCTTAACGTCAAGGGCAGAACCGCTGAAGGAAGCGTCGCCCTTGCGCTCCTCGATACCGTTGGTCTCCTCTGCGGAAACGATGCCGGCAGCGAACTGGACGCGTCCTGAAGACTCCTTGCCTGAAAGTTCATACACACGGACGATGTAGCCGTCACCATCCTCAGCCTTCTTGAATGAACGGACACGGATATTGTCGGAAGTGGTGCCCAGCATCGATACTGACTTGCCGAGAGAACCGGTATGGGAAGGAACCGTGAAAGCGGCTTTGCGCTGGTTCAGTTTGTCGGATGCGAGAGCAGCCTTGCCGGCGTCAAGAGCGCCCTTGTGGCCCACAATCGAGTATGTGAACTCGTGAGGCGCGATGTCGAGAGTCTTCTCGTTGCCGTATCCGCGGTCAGCCGTAGGGGTATGGAGCAATGTGAGACGGAGAGTCCTGTCATCAGGCTTGTCCCAACCGTAACGGCCGTCATTCATTATGGTGACACCGTATGAACCGTCTTCGGCGGTAAGGTCGGCCCACTGCTGTGCAGGAACCTCATAGGCGATGTCGGTATTGTTTCCGCGGCGTACATGTCCGAGGCCGAGGTCGTATGATGCCTCAGGAGCATTGAAGGATACAGGGAACGCAGCCTTCAGGAGAGTGCGGTGAGAACGCCAGTCGACATTGTTGCGGATATCGATGCGGTCGTCTGCAGCCCCGTCATAAAGGGTGATATGCTGTGTGAACACGGACTCGCCGTAACGTCTCTCGACCTTGAGAGTACCCATGAGCGGGCCGGTCTCCCCTGCCGAGATTCTCACGTCGGAATTGACCTTTACCGGTTTCTTGTCAATGACGCTCTTCAGTATCTCCCATGCCGGCCAGTTGTCGGAAGTATTCTCCTCGAAAATCTGATATCCGAACGAGCATCCTTCGGCAACGAGTTCCTTGCCATATCGTTTGTCAATTATGGAGCAGATGTCTCCGTCAGCACCTACGGTAACCTTGTAAACGGAGTTCTCGATGGTGTTTCCGGAAATCCTGATGGAAGACTTCGCGTGTGCTGCAGATTTCACAGGACGGAAATCGAATATTGCAACGCCCATTGAAGGCACTTTTGCCGCAACAGCCACGACGGCCTTGTCTCCTTCGCGGGAAACAATCTGGGACTTCACGAGCTTTCCGTCGGGGCCATAGACCTGGACTCCGGAGAACTGTGCAGGGAGATTGAAATTCACGAGCGTGATGTCGTCATTTGTTGCAGTCACAGGGTTGAAGATGGCGACTGCGGTGCCCTTCGCCCTTGTGTCCATCTGTTTGGAAAGTTCTGAAACGGAGCCGGTGATGACTCCTGCGAACATGTTCTGGGAGAGCATCTGGTCGTTCCATGTGAACGGATATGCCTCGGTTATGCAGGTTCCCGGAAGGTCATCGTGGAACTGATGCCAGATGAAACGCCTGTAGGCGTCATTGATGGTATATTTCGGATAATCGACAGCTCCGGACCAGTCTGCGATGGCTGCGATGCCCTCTGCAGCAAGACCGAGCTGTTCGCTCCTGCGGTTCAACATCTTGCAATCGGAGTTGGACGTATAGCAACCGGTTCCGTGGACGTCCATGAGGAGTTCTCCCTTGAATACGGGAAGATTGTCCTTGTAAAGTTCGTCCTTGTAGTCATTGAAAATGTCGATGGTGCTTGCGAACCTGAGTTCGTAGTTCCTGGAATTGGCAATGCTCTCGTTGATGGCCTTAACGGCAGCCGGTATCGGGGATCCGCCCTGGTCACCGTGGAGACGGGACGATTTGGTTCCGTAATAACGCATTGCCGCTCCCACAGTGGAAGCGTCCACCTTGGCCTGGAGTCCCGGATCGGCGGTAATGTCGTTCTCCGGGTTCCAGCCATAACCGTTTCCGTCAGGAACTGCGAGCACACGGCTTCCGTCAAGGCCTTCCCAGATTCCGAACTCGAACGGAGACTTGGCGTCTCCCTCATAGAACGGTTTCTCGCGCCAATGGAGTTTCTGTGTATGGAATGCGAAGACTCCGCAATGGGAAGCAATCACAGGAAGCGTATATCCGAAGCCGAAACAGTCCGGAAGCATGATGTCATAGGACTTGATTCCGAATTCTTCCTTGTAGAATTCCTCGGCGAGAAGGATGTTCTTGAAATTGGACTCGGCTGAAGGGACGTTGTAGTCGTTGGCGTCCCAGGATGCTCCTGCTGGATACCAGCGGCCTTCCTGGACGTATTTCTTGAGAGTCTTGTACTGGAGCGGATAATATTCCTTGGTCCAGTAATATTTCACTGCGCCCTCGAAGCTGAACTTGTAGTCCGGATACTGCTCGAGCAGGGCGAAGTTCTGGTACAATGTATTCGGAATGAATTCCGCAATGGACTGCTGCACTGTCCATCTCCACTGGGTGTCGAAATGTGCATTGGCTGCCATGTAAATCTTCTTCTCAGGAGCTCCGTCCTGAGCCCGGGCCTGGGATACAGGCATGGCTGCGGCAAGCATGACGGCAAGCGCGGCTGTGGCTTTTACGAAGTTTGACATAATTTAACTGTTTATTGATTAATAATTTAGCGTTTCTTCTCTTTTCTGCTGAATACCGATATGAGGACGCTGCCGAGTATTCCGGCGGAGAGCGAGCCTGCGAGGACGGCAATCTTGCCGAGGGCTCTCAGGTGCTCCGTGATTTCAGGAGTCAGGTCCGTGAATGACAATGTATCCACGAAAATGGACATGGTGAATCCGATTCCTCCGAGGCAGGCAACTGCGAACAGCATCTTCCAGGAAGCGCCCTCCGGCATTGCACCAACCTTGAGCTTTATGGCTATCCAGCTGGCGACGGTGATGCCCAAAGGCTTGCCTATGAGCAGGCCGAGGAATACACCGAGGCCGACCGAACCAAGAGCAGGTGAATACTGGAATATATTGAAATAACTCGGATCCAGGACCTCGACGCCGGCATTGGCAAGAGCGAATATCGGCATTATCACGAAATTGACCCACGGGCTCAGGGCATGTTCCATCCTGTAGCTCATGCCGACCGTACCTTCAGCTATGTGGCTGATATTCCTGAGGCATGTGCGCTGGTTGAGATTCGGGAAATGCTCCTCGTTCTCATATTTGTGCATGAGTTTCTGGTAAGCGTCGCACTTCTTGTTGAAATACGACTGCGAGAAACGGGCGTCCATAGGAATCATCATGGCCATCACCACTCCGGACATCGTGGCATGGATTCCGGCGTAGTAGAACAGGAACCAGACCACTATGAGAGGGACAATATAGAATACTATGCGTTTCTCCCCCGCCCTGTTCAGGAGATATGCGAAGGCAATGACTGCCAGAGCTATGAGTATCAGATTGACATTCACGTCCCCGCCGTAGAAGAATGCCACCACGAGAATCGCCCCGAGGTCGTCGGCTATGGCGAGTGCAGTGAGAAACACCTTCAGCGAGAGCGGGACACGGTCTCCCATTATGGACATTATGCCCATGGCGAAAGCTATGTCGGTAGCCGTCGGGATACCCCATCCGGTAGCCGCTGCAGTTCCTCCGTTCACGAGAACATATATGAGGGCCGGCATTGCCATTCCTCCTGCCGCTGCAATAACGGGGAGGACAGCTTTCTTGACAGTGCAGAGCTGTCCGCAGGTGATTTCCCTCTTGATTTCAAGTCCGACCGTGAAGAAGAAGACCACCATGAGAATGTCGTTGATGAACTTCTCGACAGTCATTCCTTTCGGGAAGACCCAGTCGATGGAACGGAATCCGTCGGCATCGGCAGGACTCTGGATGGATATCGTCAGGCTTGTGTGCAGGAATGCGTTGTAATAATCCCTTGTAAACGGCAAGTTCGCGAGCAGCATGGCTACAATCACACAGAGGAGCAGGAGTCCTCCGGCAGCCCACGGCTTGCTGAACAGACGATAACGTCCTTTTTCAAACAGATGATACTGTTTCGCAATCGAATACGTCGGTATTATGTTCATGTCTTAATCAGTTCGGCATTACGGAAGCCGACCGGCCGCCGGATGCCATAGTCATACGGAACACAAAAATAATAAATTAAATGTTCAAAGCCAAGGCAACCGGAGCCAAAGAATGATGTCATTTATCTCAAGTTTCGCAGAGCGAAACAACTGCTTTTGAGGCCGGAAGGCCGATGGTAAGTCCCTTTCCCGGGGAAAGGGATTTAGGAAAAGGGTAGCGTATACAAAATTTGCGCGCGGGCCTTTTGCTCGCATAGAGCAGTAAATCCTCTGAAAAGCAGCAATTTGCGACTTGCGAAACTTGAATCATCTTATGGTTGACAGATATTTGAGAGTCTGCTCGCGGCGCTCCGCCATCCGGATTCTCCAGACAAGTTCCTGGACCGGCACAGCCTCGAAGTTCTTTCCTGCAGCATTCAGGCACGCAAGGGCTGCAGAAGCCCCTTTCCTGCCGTCGAATGTGCTCCATGCATGGACGCATACCAGATCGTGGGTCAGGCCGTCGGCAAGAGTCTTCATCCTCACTCCTATTTCCAACGGACTGCCCTGCCCCGGATCGGTCGATCCACTCCACAGGGAATATCCGGCAGTCACCACAGGGATGTCGTAACCTTCCGTGTTGGTGACCCAGAGCACCTTGCCGTCACCTCCGTTGTACGGACTGTACTGTATGGCCACGATGCCCTCCAGCTGGTCATTGGCTTCGGCGAATGCCCTGTAAGCCTCCATGGAACCCTCACTGTCAACGTCTTCGGCTATAAGATGCAATATCTTGAGCCTGTGTGCCCTCATGGCCGATGCAGTCCGTTCCGCAAGCAGGCGGAGACCGGAGGTGCGGTCAGACTTCGAGGCATAATTGTCCACATAGAAATAGCCTCCCCCGAAGCATTCCATCAGGTTTCCGGGTACCTGTTGCGAGGCAAGGAGATAGTCTTCATGGACCGGGGCAAGCTGCTCGAGAGCCTGCGAGCACAGGCCGAAGCTGAATTTCACGGAAGGAACAGAAGACTCGGAGTAGAATTCCTCGTCAAAGCCGTTCATGACCCATTGGTAATTGTCCCCGTCGCTCAGGAAAAAGGATACGTAATGTGCCGGCTTGGAATAATCTATATCCCTGGGATTCAGGACATCGGCAAGAGCAGGAGAATGAGTGCGGGCCCCGGCTGAGGTCAATGTGTGGTTGTAGCTCCAGTCAGCGGCCAGCATGAGCTTTCCGGCGGCTGAGATTCTCGAAACAAATACGTCTTCTCCGGAAGCACTTTCCCATCCGAGAACGGAAGCGCCCGGTTCAAGCCATGCCAGGATCTCGTCCATGAGAGCCGTGTTGACACCTCCTGAGGAAGTACCGTTCTTCTTGTTGAGGTTCAGGACGAAAAGCGAGTTGCTCACGGCATATTCCCGGAGCTCTCCGGTCTGCACAGGCATCAGGACAAGGGCCTTGTTGCTACACCTGTCCCTGAACTCGTGCCACGCATCCTCGGTGGATTTCCGTGTTGCGTCGTATTTCATTTCCATTCCGAGGCCGTCGAAATAAGCCTTGTCCCTTACGTCCACTATGACGGAATTGAAGACATGGGAGGCCACGGAAGCAGCCACGGCGCTTTCGGGATTGCCCTCGACATCACAGAGGACATATCCGTCCACGAGGTCGCGCACGTTCACGCGCTGGCCTTCGTAGTCACCGTAATCCTTGGAAATCAGTTCAATCCCGGTCTGCCGTCCGATTTCAGGCCCGAGCGTGGCCTTGACCCTGGAATACGGGGCCTGTGAGTCCTCGAGCCAGATGCCCACATTGGTCCTGCCTTCGGCAAGAGCCCTGTTAACAAGCCCGGCGAGGGACTGGCAGAGCAGATGATACTGCAGGCCGCGCGTCCTTTCCGAAAGTCCGAGGGAATTCCTGTCTGACCGGTCGGCAATGTCGACACAGGTCCAATGCATTACGGGGCGCACGGGCATTTCAGGCATATTGAACCTGCCAGCGTCCGGGGAAGAATCATATAAGTCATTATAGACCACAGCGTCCGGAGATGATTCCGGTACCGTGACATCGATACGTCCAGGGAGAGTCCCGTCAGTGGTGGTGGAGCCGTTCCCGTTCTCACCGCCGGTTATTGCCGGACCTCCCTTCTCCCCGCTTCCGCATGAGAGCAGGGCGGAAAGGACAAGAGCGGCAGGAATATACCTTGCCGCTCCGGTCTTATAGAAGATTTGCCTCATTTTATTCTTTGGAGAATGAATATGGCCTGTCCTCTTCGGCCGTGCCGCGTGAGGTCTGAGGCTTGTCGGTCATGTTGAATACGATGGATGCACCGCTCCTGAGCTCGTCGAAAGTGACATAGCTGCGGGTGACATTCTTGCCGTCAATCGTCATGGACTTGATGTAATAGTTCTCGTCGGAGTTGTCCGGAGCCGTGATCCTGAGGGTCTTCTTTCCAGGCATGTCCACGGTCACCTCCCTGAACAGAGGAGTACCGAGCGCATATTGTCCGGAAGCAGGGCATACAGGATAGAATCCGAGGGCCGAGAATACATACCATGCCGATGTCTGGCCGTTGTCCTCATCACCGCAATATCCGTCAGGAGCAGCGTTGTAGAACTTGTCCATCACTTCGCGCACGCGGGCCTGGGTCTTCCATGGCTGTCCGCACCAGTCGTAGAGATAGATCATGTGCTGGATAGGCTGGTTGCCATGTGCGTAATTGCCCATGTTCATTACCTGCATCTCCCTGATTTCATGGATGGTAGCTCCGTAATAGCTGTCATCGAAATGAGGAGGTATGTCGAATACGGAATCCATCATTTCAGCGAAGCCTTCGTCACCGCCCATCAGACTGATGAGCCCTGCAGGGTCATGGAATACCGACCAGGTGTAATGGAGGCTGTTGCCTTCCGTGAAGTCGCCGCCCCACTTGAGAGGGCTGAACGGCTCGGAGAAGGTTCCGTCCTCGTTCCTGCCGACCATGAGCTTGTACTTTTCGTTGTAGAGATTGCGGTAGTTCATGGCAGCCTTCCTGTATGGTTCGAGCTCGGCTTCGGACTTGCCGAGGGCCTTGCCGAATGTATATATGCACCAGTCGTCATATGCATATTCGAGGGTACGTGCGGCATTCTCGTTGATGCCTACGTTGCAAGGCACATATCCGAGTCTGTCATAATACTCCCAGCCGCGGCGGCCGGTGGAGCTGACCTGAGGATGTACAGAATGGGCTCCGGAGGTGACAGCCTCCCAGAGTTTCTCCGCGTCATATCCGCGAATACCGTTGATATATGCATCGGCCACGACGGAAGCGGAATTGTTTCCGACCATGCATCCCCTGTGACCCGGGCTGGCCCATTCAGGCAGGAATCCGCTCTCGAGATATGCGTTCACGAGACCTTCCTGCACCTTCACGCTCTGCTCCGGATAAATCAGGTTCATGAGCGGGAAGAGGCTCCTGAAGGTATCCCAGAATCCGGTGTCAGTGGTCATGTAGCCCGGAAGGACTTCCCCGTTGTACGGGCTGTAATGTACTCTCTCTCCTGCAGCATTGATCTCCGAGAGGTCGCGAGGGAAGAGAAGGGCCCTGTAGAGGCATGAGTAGAATGTGCGTACACGGTCAACGTCGAAGTCGTTCACGCGGATGCGTCCAAGCACTTCGTTCCATCTGTCACGGCATGCGGTCTTCACATCCTCGAAGGTCTTGCCGTCAAGCTCCTTGAGATTGAGTTCGGCCTGTTCAAGGCTGATGAATGAAGAAGCCACCTTGAGATTGACCTGCTGGCCTCTTGCGGTCTTGAAGCCGACCATAGCAAGGGCATGATCAGAAGTAACTTCATTCTTGCCTGTAAGTTTGTCTCCGTCAGCAGTCCCGACACTTGTGAAAGGAGTGTCGGAAACGATGACGAACCAGTTCCTGAAATTCTCAGGCACGCCGCCGTGGTTGTTGGTGGCATAGCCGACTATCATGTTCTTCTCAGGAATGACCTTGACATGGGAGCCTCCCTTGTAGGCGTCGATGACGAGATAGGAGTTCTCCATCTCAGGATAGGTAAGACGGAAAGCGGCTGCACGCTCCGTAGGGGCGATTTCAGCAACCACGTCATGCTCTGCGAGATAGACTCTGTAATAATACGGAGTGGCAATCTCGGCCTTGTGCGAGAACCAGCTTTCCCTCTCATTCTCGTTGAAGACAGGTCCTGTGGTGACTGGCATGATGGAGAATGCGCCATAATCATTAATCCACGGGCTCGGCTGATGTGTCTGCTTCAGGCCGCGGATTTTCGTGGCGGTGTACTGGTAGGTCCATCCGTCCCCGTTCTTGCCGGTCTGCGGAGTCCAGAAATTCATGCCCCAAGGCATTGCTGTCGCCGGATAGGTGTTTCCGGCTGAAAGGGCATGGGTGGACTCGGTACCGACGAGGGTGCTAACATAGGAAACGGGCTCGTCCATGGCAACCGGGGTCTGGCCGGAGCCGCAGCAGGACATGCACAGGGCCGTGCAGGCGAAAATTGATAAGATACTTCTATTCATGATTGAGATTATTTGTTTTCAAGCATTTTGATGAAGTAGCCGCCCACTACCGAGCGTGCCTTGAAGCCGCGGTAATTCGGCTTGTCGGTGAACACCCAGTCGGACATCGGCACACGGTCCACAGTCTCGTTCTCGAACTTGTGTACAGGTGCTGTGAGAGCCTGGAAATCCTCCATCGTGTCAGCCATGGTCGCGGTCCACATTATCCAGTCCGTCTTGGTGTATGTCTCCCTCGAATCGAGAGGAAGACCGTATTCATTCTGCTTAGTGAGATAATATGCAATTTCTTTCTGCCTTACGGAGTCAGGGAAGATTCCGAGACCGAGGAGTTTGTCCCATACCAGATTGTATTTCTGGCTCCATGTGCCCGGCTTGTCGAACGTGAGGCGGTAATGGTCACCGTCATCAGCCATCTCCATCCACTGCGATGCGAGGTTCCTTGCCTTGACCGTGTATTCTTCGGCGAGATCCTTCTTCCCGAGCATGTCTGCCATGTAGCCGTATGAGGCAATGGCGAGGATGGCCTTGATGGAAAGGTTCGCATTGTGCGCGAAATGTCCGGCAAAATCATCCGTACAGAGCTGGTTTTCAGGGTCAAGACCGAATTTCTCAAGATATTTCACCCATGTCGTGAGAGTCTCCCAATGCTTTGCGGCATAGTCTGCGTTGCCCTTGTAATGACATGCGGCAGCCGTGAGGGAAAGCATGTTGCCGGCTTCCTCGACAGGCATGTCCCCGCCGTAGGTCTGGCCGTTGGCAAGCGGATAAGTTCCCACATCATGTGCCGGGAAAGGCTTGGTCCACCTGCCGCTCTCGCTGTAATAATAAATATGGTTCATCAGTCCTTCTGCGAGATCCGGATTATAGAGGAGGAACAGAGGGGCCGAAGGATAGGTTACATCGACGGTTCCTATGGAGCCGTTGCTGTTGTTTTCCTTGGAAAGCCAGAGCAGGTCTCCCTCTGGAGATTTCACGAGTTTGTGGGCATGGATTGCCTGGCGGTATGCAAGGGCGCAGAGTTCCGCATATTCACGTCCGCCGGCAGCGGTGGCATCCTGCATGAGCTTCCTGTCGAAAGCATAGCATCTCGCAAGGAGTTCCTTCCACCCGGAGGCGGCAGCCTCGAACTGCTGTACGATGGTGGAATTGCCGTCAGCATTCCAGTAAGGGCGGAGATTCTGCCCGAAATACTGGATGGAATAGATGTCGTCATAGCCAATCATCACATAGCCTTCAGCATTCTTCGAATTGCCGAGGCTTCTGGACAGGGCAAGGCGGGCGTTCTCACCTGAAGTGCCTGCTTCAGACAGATTTCCTCCGTCCCTGAAGAGACCTCTGAGATCCATTGCCTTTCCGACTCCGGCTTCCGTTCCTTCCTCGGATGCGGCGAGATAGAAATATCCCCAGTCAATGCGGAGGTCATCTCCTCTCTTGCCGAGGATTTCCTGCGACTTGGAACCGGCCTTGAGATATACCAGGCCGTTTTCGGCATAAGTCTCGGAAGTCGTTTCCTGCCAGGTCTTGTCCACGGCCCATTTCGGAGAAGCTTCGAAATAAACGGACACATCGTGGGATGCCCCGTCATTGGAAGAGGTCTCGTATGTGATGTAGTTCACCGGACGGCTCACGAGGTCGAGGTCGTCGAGGAAAAGCGGCGCCGTGAAAGTGACCTTGAGGTCAACAGGTCCGCATGTGAAGGTGTAATGAGTCTGCATTGCCTGCACGTCGGCTGATTTCTGTACCGCGGTACGGGACAGCGCAGTCTGTGGCTCGGCCTGCATCTTGAGACCGAAATCCAGGATTGCCAGTCCTGCAGTGTTCTCGCAGGTCGCGGAAATCACGTTCACACCCTGTTTCAATGCCTTCATGGCATCCTTTCCGAGAGGATGGAGGGCATCGTGGTTGCAGGTATTGCCGGTATCGAGAATCTTGACGCCGTTTATATAGAATATGGCGCGGTCGTCATTGCTGTAGGAGAGGAATACCTGACGACCCGAGAAATCAGCAGATATCTCTTCAGTACGTCTCACCCAGATGTCGTGGGACTCCCAGAGAGTTCTTGCGGAACGGTCATCAGGGGTTCCGAACGCGCCCGGGGACATTTTCCATGACGCATCCTTGTAGTCCGGAGCCGTCCAGTCACCCGAAGGCTTCTTCTCCGTGTAACGGCCGGTCCATCCAGACTCCTGGGCCGTAGGCACGAGGGTCACGAGGTCAGTGTCCTCGATACCCATGAAACGATAGACTTCCCCGTCCACCTTAAGGGCACCGATGAGAGGGAATTCCTTGCCGGTCCAATGCTGCACGCAGGAGGCGTAGAGTTCATTGCTCATCGACCATGCGCTGGTATAAGGGTCGATGCTGACGAGAGGATATGCCGGAGCCCTCAACGAGTTTCCGATGACCGTCGTGTCCGTCCCGCAGGAAATTGCAGCGGAAAGGGCAAGTGCTGCCGGCAATATGGATAAATAATTCATTTTCAATATTCTGTAAAGTAATTTCATTACCATGCGAATTCAACTCTCACTCCGTCAGGATTGTTGTCGAAACGGATGAGATATGTATGGCTCGCCTCGTCCCAACAGTTATTGTCGAGGACATCGGAGCCGTTGACCTTCACGCTGACAGGAGCGGAAGGAAGAAGCACGCGTGAAACATTCACCGTGGAGATAGGGCTCTTGGCCACATAGGAGAACTTCCTGCCTGAAATGGCCTCGTTTTCGGCACGGCTTGCAGCTGCGATGATGGCCGGCCGGCCCTTCTTTACCTTGGACAGGTCGAGGAAAAGCCTCTGTGTACCCGGAAGAACTTCGGCTTCCGTATATATAGGAAGTTCAGGGTCATAAAGGTCGATGTACATTCCATCAAGCCTGCATGGCTCAGGGCTGACGCTCTCGTCAAGTACGGCAACGAGCTTGTAAGGATCCCTGTCGAGGATGAAGTTGTTCTTCTCCTCGATACTGCCGTCATAGAGGACTTTCACGGTATCGAGCAGCATGGCGTCCCCGCCTTCAGTGAGAACGAATTCCTTCGGATCCTGGCGGATGATGCGCACCTTGCCTTTGCCGTAGGCATATTCACCTGCGGCAGCTCCTGCAGGGATTCCCATGAGGGAGAAAAGATGGTCGGAAGCGGCTGCGTATGTATTGCCGTCCTTGTTCCACCATTCGGAAACGGTCTGGAAAGGATCATCGTCACGTCCGGCATACAGCAGGATTCCGCCTTTCTTCACCCAGTCTGCAAGATATTTATGAGCTGCAGGGTCGAGAGGTTTCATATTGGAATATGTCATGATGAGGACCTTGGTTCCGGCAAGAGCCTTCTCGTAGCCGAGATTCTCGATATGCACGATGTTCACCGGAATACCCCTCTTGAGGAGTGGCATCGCCATTCCATAGAAATTGGAAAGCTGCGGGTCGTCATAGCCTTCGTGGGTAGGGAACCTCTGGAACATGAGAGAATTGCCCATCATCACGCTGATACCCTGGGTTCCTGAGACCTTGTTCCCGGACAACGGCATCTGCTGCAGTGCGTTTATCATGATCTGCATCATGGTGGCATAGTCGGAAGGAATGCGGATCTTCTCGTCAGAATCCTTGCTCTTGTTGTACATGCCGGTATAGATACGTGCCGGCCAAGGCATTATCTCATAGCTGTTTATCTGCGGATAAAGAAGCTGGGCCGTGAAAGTGGCCTGATAGTTCCTGCGATAGTCCTCCCAGTCACGCGGCCAGTCCTCGATAGGGTCGGTGAGGAACCATACCTTGCGTCCGGTAGGCTCCGTCATGGAAGCCATGCAGCCGTACTCGAGGAAAGCGGTCTCGAAGACGCGCTCCTTCTGGACACCGTTGAAATAATCCGGTGTGCGGGATGTTCCGGTCCATACCTGGGCGATGTATCCGTCCACGCAAGGAAGGGAAGCGAGGCTTGCCTCCGGGCTGACAATCTGCCACTGCGAATAATTCAGCAGGGAATGGGTCGGCACATAGCATTTCACGTCCAGTCCCTTGGTGCGCCCGTATTCCTTGGCATAGGTGAAGGCCTCGTCCAAAGCCCTGTAATACAGATGGTATTTCAGTTTGTTGGACATGTATGTGGCCTCAGGGGACTCATGCTGAGGTCTCCAGTCGGTGCCGTAATATTCTTTCCATTCGCGCTTGAAGGCCTCGCTGTATCCGGAATGTGCCCAGAATTCAGGCTCCTCGAGATAGATTGCTGTGATACCGGCATCTATGACTCTCTTGATATGTTTCTCCTTGAAATATTTGAGGTAATTCTCGCTCGGCACGATGTAAGGCACGAGATGGCCATGCCAGATGGTATCCCCCTTGGCATTCACCTGACCTTCGTCAAGATGCCATTTCCCGTCCCATTCGCCGGTGAAATAATCCTGATATCCACCCCAGGCGATTCCGGTCATGAAATCCACCTTGTAGCCGCGCTCTTTCCATGTGGAAATGCGGTGTTCGATGGAGGATTTTCCCTGATTCTTGTCAGATGGATTTCCGCCGACACCGTAAACCATTACGGCATCAGCCCTATTGTCAATCTCCGGCATCCATTCCCTGGAGCTCTGGAAAGTAGTCTTGGTGTCATCTGCAGTCCTGACAGGGGCTGCGCATGAAGCAACGGCAAGTATTGCCGCCAAAAAGTTCAAGGTCTTCATAGTTACAGTCATTTGTTCGCACAAACTTAATCATTTTTATACATAAATCCAAAATTCGAATATGAAAACAGGGAGGGAGACCGCAAACGGATGGATTTCCCTCCCTGTCATACCCGGGAAAATCAGATTATGGAACGTTCACTTCCACCACCTCGCTGTAGTTCCAGCGGCGTGTACCGCTTCCGCGAGGAGTGTCGTAATTGATCCTGGCAGCTGCCCTGATGAATACCTTGCGGCCTGAAGGAATGGTACCGAGGGAGGTGATAGGAATCTCCTGTCCGAGGCTTGCTTCGAATTTGTTTCCGCCGTATTCGATGGCGTTGGACCATCTCGTGTCACGGGCCCTGTATCCCATGGAGGAAGAATATCCCACGAAGAGCTGGATGTCAGTGATATTGGTGAAATCGTCGGAATATCCGCCCATAGGCTCCACGAGCTCCTTGAACTTGTCCACGGAAACCGCACGCTGTACTTTCACGTTGGCCGTGATGACGCCGCCGGATACCTGAGGCTCTCCGACAATCTCGACTTTCAGGAAAGGATACACCTGGAACTCGACCTCGGTGGTTCCTTTCACGTCCGTGGTGATGGAACCGTCATAGATAGGGGTACCGTCGGAAGTCTCGCGGACAATCGGGATGAACGGACCATCGACGCGTACATTGTAATTGCCCTTGAACACCTTGGTGTTCTGGAATGTTCCGTCCGGACGGCAGTAGAAATCAGGATTGTGCTCCACATTGTCGCCATAGCTGAGCTCGGTCATCCTGACGCGGATTCCCTCGCTTCCCTGGTCCGTGAGGACAGGCTCACCGGTGGTGATGTCCACAACCTTGCCTTTGATGGTCTCGCTTGGCTCGTCATAGTTGTCGAGCTGGAAAAGCGAGCAGGAAGAGGCAGCTGCAATCGCTGCGACAATGGCTGATATTTTGAAAATATTGCGTTTCATGATTGTAAGATATTATCTGTTAGGCTGCTGGTCAATATACTTGCTCTTGGAAACTTCACCTGAAGGAATGGCGAAGTAGTAATCGAGTACATTGTAGTTGAAGGTCTTCATTGAAACCCACTGGTAGCTCTCGTCGAAGAAATACTTGCCGGTCTCGGAGCTGTAGAACGGATACAGGCCCTTGAAGCGGAACTGGGTGCCGCTGCTATAGAGCTTGGAATCCCTCTGCTCGCCCCAGAAGCCGTCCCTGTTGTCCTCGTCGAGAACTCTCCAGCGGCGGAGATCCCACTTGGTCTTGTGCTCGAAGGCAAGCTCCTTGCGGCGCTCCTTGCGGACGATGTCACGGGAGTCGTTGTTGCCTGTGAGGCTTCCTGAAAGAAGCTCTGCACCAGCACGCTCGCGGATGTCGTTGATGGCCTGTGTTGCGACCTGTAGCATATTGTCCCCCTCAACCGGTGAAGCCACACCTGCGATGGAAAGCTCCACTGCAGCCTCGGCGGCTGCGAGGAGGACATCAGCATAACGCATCAGGATGAAAGGCTGGTCGGATTTGCCCTCGCCGATTTCCTCGGCAGGCTGGTCCTCATTGAGGTATTTCCTCAGGTAGAGTCCGGTAAGGTTTCCCTCGCCGTTGTTGTAGAACGGACCGTTCTCGCCTGCAGCATTCATCTTCACGCCATTGACAGTGACAGTCTCCTGGTTGGTTCCGGAGTTAGGGCTCAGGAAGAGAGTCTTGGAAGTTCCGTTGGAACCGGTGTAGATGTCGAGGTGCTGGTATTTGGTGTCAGCTGCGGAATAGGAGTAGTCCTTGAGGAGCGGCTTGATAGGGGCCGGGCCGGTGTAGATTCCGCCGCGGACCTCGATTTCCCTCTTCTTGTAAACGTCGCCAGGGAAGATCACGTATGCACGGAGACGAGGCTCTGCATTTGCGAAAAGATCCATCGGAGAGTCGAAGAGGAGGTAGTTGCCGGATGCATTATCCTTGCCGTCGGTCACCCTGATGGTGTAGCCGTCATCATATCTGTCGAATCCGTCGAAGAGCTCGATGAAGTCGAGGGAAGGGCATGAACCGGAGCAGAGAGGGGCCCTGAATATGAACGGGGAGCAATATGCGTCGAGTCCGTGGGTCACGGTAGGATATTCATACTGCTTCACGAGAAGGTTCTCAGGGCTGGTGAGATCCTGCCACATTGCAACCATGTTCTTGTATTGGGCCTCCTTGTCACCTTTTACCCAGGATTTCTTGTAGAGGGAGTATTTGCCGGAGTTCATGACCTCGCGTGCAGCCTTGTAGGCCTCTGCGAACCATTTGTTCGAGCACTCCTGCCATTCGTTCTCGGCGAATCCCATGACGCGGACACCTGTCTTGGCGCCCACTCCGGTGAGACGGCCGGAAACATTCTCATTGTATTTCGCCACTGATCCTGCGTAGAGCATTGCCTCGGCCTTGAATGCGAGGGCGGCGAACTTGTTGGCAGTGCCGTCAAATGTCGGAGTAGCAGGGAGGAGGGAAACAGCCATGTCGAAATCTGCAAGCACCTGCTCCCATGTTTCACGCTCTGAAGAACGCGGAACCTCGAGCGTCTCTGCATCTGCAGGATAGTCAATCTCCCTTGTCACGAGAGGAACACCTCCGAAACGGCAGGCCATCTTGTAGAATACGTATGCCCTCACGAAATAAGCCTGCCCGAGGAACTCGTTGTAGGCAACCTCTGCATAATTGTCCCTGTATGAAGGAAGGGTCTCAATGAGGTGGTTTGCATTGCGGAGAAGTTCGAAGGCGCGTCCCCAGTAAGGAGTATCCTCGTTGGTGAACGAAGTGCAGACTCCGTCACGGTCAAGAGCCTCGCCGGTACCTTCGATTCCGAGGCTGGCGAGCCAGCCGTTCCAGTTGATTCCCCACTGTGCCATGTATTTGAATTCCTCCCACGGCATCTTGCTGTACAGAGTCGCCATGTAGATCGACATTCCGGCCTGGTTGGAGAGAAGGTCGTCATCAGTGACGGTGTTCTTCGGAGGAAGGTCCATCTCGGTGCATGAAACTGCGCTCACGATGACGGCCGCCATATATAATAATATCTTTTTCATACTCTTGTGCATTTTGTCCATTAGAATGAAAGGTTGAGACCGAATGTGTAGGTCTTGTTAAGAGGATACATACGTCCGAGGTCGCTGTCCGGATGCTCCGGGTCCACGAATTTCACCTTGGTGATGGTGAATGGGTTGTATGCATTGAAGAAGACTCTGATGTTCATGTCCTTTGCCCAGTTAATCTGAGGGAAGGTGTAGCCGAGCTCGATGCTCTTCAGACGGAGGTAAGCGGTGCTTACACGGTTGAACGAGGAGTTCTCCGAAGGATAGTGTCCGGTATATCCGTAGTAGCCGGAAACCCACTGTGTCTGAGGAGAATACGGATCAGCTGAAGGATCGGTAGGATGCCACCTGTCGAGATACTGCTTCAGAGTACCGCCGCCGTTGGAACCCCAGATGGAATAGAGAGGCTCCCTGTAGGCCATTGAGCCGAGTGCGGATCCCTGAAGAAGGATGCTGAGGTCGATGCCCTTCCATCCGAAATCAAGGGCTAGGGAGTAGTTCAGCCAAGGAGTCTGGTCAAATGCATAAGGATGCTCGTCAAGGCTGTTGATCTCGCCGTCACCGTTCCAGTCCTCATATTTGTAGTCTCCCGGGAGGGTGCTGCTCTCGTGATAAATGCCGTAGGACCAGATGTCTTCCCAGCTCGTGAAGCGGCCGTCACTGGTGTATCCGAACTGGACACCCTGGTAGCGGTTGTTCATATTGTCATTGCGCCATTTGTCATAAGAGTTGGCATATCCGCCGTTCTGCACGTAGGTGAGATATTTCTGGCGGGTGATGGTAGCGATACCTGTAATGCCGTAAGTGAAGTCTCCCACGTGGTTCTTGTGCGAAATCTGGAGCTCGAGACCCATGTGGCTGTCGCTGTTCACGTTCTCGACGGAAGGAGAAGCACCGACAACGGTAGGAAGATCCGAACTGCGCTGTCCGAACAGGCCGGTTCTCTTCCTGTGGAAGTAGTCAAAGGTAATGCCGAGCATTCCGTTCCAGGCCTCGAAGTCAACTCCGATATTGAAGGTCTTGGAGGTGTACCAGGTAATGTTGGTGTTCGGGAGAGGCTGGTTGGCAACGCCGAACACGAAAGAGCCGTTCAGGTAGTAGCCAGGGGCGTATTGGTTGTAATAACCGTTTTCCGCATTTCCGGAAGTTGCAGGATAGGTATATCCGCTGATCCATTCATAGTTGAGTCCGCTGTCATCTCCGAGTTCACCGTAGCTTGCACGGATTTTCAGCTGGTTGATGAAGTTCAGGCCTGCGCAATTCTTGAAGAAAGGCTCCTGCGAAATGCGCCATCCTGCTGAAACTGAAGGGAAGAATCCCCACTGGTGTCCCTGGGCGAACTTGGACGATCCGTCATAACGGAACTGGGCCTCGACGAGATATCTGTCATCGTATGAGTAGTTGAGCCTTCCGATGAGAGCCTCGTATCCGAGCTCGTAGAACTGGCCGATGGATGAATCCATTCCCACAACCTGGTTGTCGCTCGAAAGGGCGGTGAAATAAGGAGAGCCGAAAGCGAGGTCACCGTAAGCAAAGTAATTGCTTCCGCGGCGTTTCTGCACCTCCCATCCGAGGGTTGCTCCGACCTCATGCTTGGAGGCGAATGTCCTGTTGTAGTTGAACACTACCTGGGAGAGGGTCTGCCATTTGCTGTAATTGTCCTTGCGGAGGTTGTTAGGGGAGCTGTCTGCGAAGAGTTTCTGCTCGTATTCGCCAGTCACGCTGTTCTTTGCGTAGAGGTAATATTCCTTGCGGAAAGCCTCGTTGTCGTCCTGGCGGTAGTCGTAGCTGAACATTCCCTTGAGTTTCAGGCCCTGGAGCTGCTTGACGGCCGTTCCGAAATCATATTCGAGGGAAGCCGCGAGAGTGACATTCTTCTGCTCGTATGTCCTGTATCCGGAAATATCGGATGTCATCATCGCCACGGTGTTCTGCTCGAGGTCGAGACCGTCGTAGTTGAGCATCGTGTTGGCATCGTCAGCATAGGCCGGATAGAGCACGCCCTGTTTCCAGTAGTTCCTGATGATGTTCACGGAACTTGTATAAGGAGTGTGTCTCTTGTCCTGGAGGGCTGATACGTTCAGATTGAAATGGAGTCCCTTGAGCACCTCTGCGGTGAGGTTGGCCCTGAGGTTGTATTTGTTGTAATTCAGGTCACCGGACTTGAAGAAACCTTCCTGATAGATGTAGCCCATTGACACATAGTACTGTACCCTTTCGGAACCGCCGCTGATGCTCAGGTCGTGCTGGGTCTGCGGAGCGGTGTTGGCAATCACGAGGCTGTTCCAGTCGGTCTCGCGGCGGGTGCCGTTCCGGAAGGCCTCGAAGTCAGCCTCGGAATATACGATATTGCCACCGGTCAATTTGTTCATAGACTGCTCGTTGTAGATGGTCATCGCGTCGTACGCGTTCATCAGCTCAGGCATCTTGGAAGGGGTCTGGATGGTGTATGAACCATTATAGGCCACCTTTGCCTTGCCTTCCTGGCCCTTCTTGGTGCTGACGAGGATTACTCCGTTCGCACCACGGACACCGTAGATGGCTGCCGATGCGTCCTTGAGGACTGACACGTTTTCGATATCTTCAGGGGTAAGTCTCTGGAAATCAGATACTGTACGAGGGACTCCGTCGATTACGACGAGCGGTGCTCCGAGGCCTCGGATATCCATGTTGGCGCTGTAGGTTCCCGGCTCAGCACTGGTCTGCCATACACGCACGCCCGGAACACGTCCGGTGAGCATGTTCTGAGGGTTCTCGGTCTTGGTCTTCATGAGTTCCCCGGAATTGATTCCGGCCACGGCGCCTGTAAGGGATCCCCTTTTCTGGGTACCGTATCCCACGACCACCACGCTTTCAAGGAAGTTCGAGTCATCCGTGAGCACCACGTTGATGACCGTGCGCCCGTTAACGTTTACTTCCTGCGGAGTCATTCCTATGCAGGAGAATTCAAGAACAGCATCGGAAGGTACCGTGATGGTGTATTTGCCGTCGATATCGGTGGCAGCACCAGTCGTGGAACCTTTTACCATGACACTGGCACCGATCACCGGTTCCCCTGCACCGTCCTTGACGGTACCTGACACGGCAATCGTATTCTGTGCGTATGACACCACACCGGCCAGACATAGGCCAAGTATTGTCAAAAAGGTAGAAAGTACGCTTTTCATGTTGTTGCTTATTAAGTGGTTATTTTCCTTTTTTCAGTTGATACCCGGAGAGCGTAGCATATTCCGCAGCCCTCGCGAACGTGAACATGAGATTGACGTTGTTCTTCGTCCTGTCCATGTTCCACCCGGCGAGAAGGCTGACTGGAAGAGTATTGTTCTCCAAATAATTCTCCCAGGCATAGTCCAGACAGTCCTGGAAGGAGTTGACGCATACGTCCGCACCGCTGAAATATTCCGCCGCGGCGATATATCCCCGGAGCAGGACGTCGTTGAACCAGGCGTTGTTGCCTGTCACGCTGTAAGTGTACAGGCCCGGTTTCGTGGCTCCGAGCTTCGCGAAATATGAGAAGCTCTTGTCCGTGAGAGTTTTCGCATCAGAAAGATAGGCTGCCTCGGAAGTGGCGCCGTAAAGGTCGGCCACACCGGAAAGCATAGTGCCGCTGTTGTATGAATAGGCCGGTCCGACCCTGTCGTAAAGTGCCGTGTTCTTGCGGTACTGCACTCCGCCGACAGTCTCGTATTCAGGGCTTCCGCCACCTGTACGGTAGCCGCCCATGAAATCGTCATAGACCCCGTCCTCGCGCAGCAGGCAGCCTTTCTGCCAGGAATAAATCTTGGCGGCCATCTCGAGATAGTAGTCCGCTTTCTTCGCAGTCTTCCTGACCCTGGTATTGTCAGCATTGACGGCTCCGTAGGTTATCTCGTCGGACTTGCCCTTGTATATCTCGTGAAGCCATACGAGAGGCGTGATCATCGGACTGTTGCTGCAGGCATGCTTGGTGACATATCCCGGTCCCCAGGTGATGCCGCCATTCTCCTTGCCAGAGGCATCCAGAGTGCAGTCCCAGCCGTCGAGCACATAGGCTGTCAGATACTCGGCACGCTCCAGGTATTTCGCGCTTCCGGTAGCCCGCCATGCATTGATGAACTCACGGACAATCCACATCTGGTCATCATAGACGTTCTCGATGCCGGCCACTGCAGCACCTCCCGGAGATGATGCCCTGTGGACTCCGTAAGGACTCCATTCGGCAGTCCCGGTATAGGATGTGAGGGTGAAAGTCCCCTTGTAATAATCCATTCCGGAATACAGTTTCTCAAGCATTGCACTGAAGGAGGCGAACTTGCTGTCATAAATCTTGCTGTTGCCGCTCTCCTTGAGGGCTATCATCGAGTTCATTGCAGCGGAAACCGCCTCGACTGTCGAGGTGTATTCCCAGATGCTCACGAGATTCTCGGAAGGCGTCGAGGAGAAGGGATTGTAGGTCATGCTGAGAGCCATTGTCCCGTCCTTTGAATAATGTGACAATGCATTCTCTATCAGGATGACGGCTCTCTCGAGGTTCCTCTCGGCGAGATTCACCTCCTCCTTGTTGTTTCCGTTTCCGTTGTTGTCAGGCTCTGCGGCAGACTTGCTGCATGCCGAGCAGCAAGTCGCACCGAAAGCCAGAAACATAATAATCAGTTTTTTCCTCATATGAATTATCAGTCAAAATCGACACCGTAGATGACAAGTTTCTGCTCGCCTCCCTGTCCGTCTGTAACGCCCTTGTACACACCGATTGCAATGGTGACATTCTTGCCGCTGTATGCGGAAAGGTCGTACTCGAAGGCTGCATAATCCTCTGCCGCGCCTGCTCCGTTCTCGTGGATGTACTGCCAGCAGCCGTTGCCGTTTTCCACAGCGCTTGCTGACTGTGCATTGTTCTTCACAGGAGCAAGATGGGTGACTGCGCCCTCATCGGTGATGGCCGTTACCTTGAACGTGGTAGGGGTACTGCCGTCGAAGTTCCTTACTCTCAGGGTCATATGGTCATTTGCACCTGAAATCGCGAACTTGGAGTAGAAATATGAGCAAGGAGTGTCATAGTTCGCAGCTACTCCTGAAGGGGTCTTGATGATGAAGCCCTCGCTTGCAAGAGGCTCGGTATCCTTGTTTACGTATGTGAAGCCCCAGTTGGCTGCGATATGGTTCGTCCTGTTCCATACCTGATAGCCCGGATGGTCTCTCTGCGCGCCCATTGGCAGGCCCCTGAACGAAGTCTTTTCGTTAGGCATGATGGACCTGATGTTCTGGAGAGTCATGTGCCAGCCAGGAAGGTCGGCAATCTCGTCGCCAGGTATGTAATTGTCATTGTTGACCTGTTCCTTGGCGAAAGTCATGTGCCTGATAGGGAGCTGATGCCAGTAATCACCGGTCTTTGCACGGTATACTCCGACTGCGAGAATCACTTCCTTGCCGACATAATCCCTGAGGTCGAATGTATATTCCGAATATGAATCGCTTCCGTGAGCCCTGTTGTCACCTACCTTGACCGCTACTGGATCAGCGGCACTGAGGTCAACAACCTGTACACCGAACTGGAACGGATCGTCAGCATTGGTATTGTGAGTCCTGACATAGAGGGTCATGATGCTGTTGTCCTCTGTGATGAGCTTCTTTCCGTATGTGAAGCTCTCGAAATGGTCGAGGTCGGCAGGACGTTTCTGCTGGTCGCCGTCATTCAGCGTCCTGAGGCTGCATCCCTCGTTCTGATACTCGTAGTTGCCGACATAGGTGAGAGTGCCCATGAACACGCATGACCAGTCAACCCATCCGCCACCGTTGCCTTTTCCGCCGCGGTAGTCATTGGTGTACCAGCTGTCGGCATCGAGGAGGTCTGTCTTGGTCAGGCCAGGGAGAATCTCCTTGCCTCCGAGCACAACGTCAGGAATGGTGCATGTGCCGTCAATGAACATGTCCACAGTAATCTCCTTGGTCACCGAACCATAGCCGAGCTTGGATATTGAGAGGGTGTACTCCTTGAGGAGAAGACCCTCGAATGAATATGCTCCGTCCGAACCGGTAGTGATGTCGGCTCCGTTGCCGATACTTATCACAGCACCTGAAAGCGGCCCGTTGCCATTCTGGGCATCAAGAACTTTCCCCTTGATGACGGCGTTGGCGTACTCCATCATAGGAGTCAGGCGCGCGTGCGTATCAGAGAAAGATCCGGCACTTACAGTGATTCCCACGGTAGCATAGCCGTCTTTCTCGAAGGAAAGGAATCTAGAAGTCATCGGTACATCCGAAAATGAGAAGGAGCCGTCTGCCGCCGAACGTGTGGTCGCCTCCACATCCCTCAGGGCATTGGTCTTCATAAGGGTGACGGTGACATCCGCTATAGGATTGGACTGCGCATCCGTCACTACACCTTCAATAGTACCTTTTGCGAAATTGTCATCAGAGCTGCCGTTGTTCTCATCCTCGCACGAAGCGAAACCGAAAGAAAAGCCGCAGGTGATACAGAAGAGCGCCAAGGCTCTGGAAATCTGATTTAGTTTCATACGGTTATTGATTTGTGTTGATAAAACGGTTTGCAAAATAAACGGGGCCAGATTAAGAATTTGGTTAAAAAAGGGTTAAAAATTCGAAAAAATGCGTAATTTAACCGCAAATTTCACCGAAAATGAAACGATCACACTGTTTCAGGCTTAAAAAGCTTCTCATAGCGGGGATCGTCCTGTGTTCCGCCGCACTTCCCCAGACCCTCTCAGGACAGGGTCTGAGACTGAACGGACTCGAGCGTCAGATAGATGAACGCACATCATACCGGGTATTCGACCATAAACATCCTTCATTCAACGGAGACTTCTGCATACAGTTCAAGCTCCAGACATACATGGACGCAGAGTCCGGGCTCATATTCAGGCTTCAGGACCGCAATGACCCGGAAATGCCGGCGCTCATCCTGTTCTACGACGGAGCTACCGACCGACACCGGTTCTACGTAAATATCGAGAAACAATGCACGGCTATATCAATGTCTTTCAGCAAGCCCCATCTGGGCAAGACCTCCGGATGGATGGACGTCGATTTCCGGATAATGCCGGAGAAGGACAGCATGATGCTTGCCGTGGATGCGGACACTGCATACGCAGCCTTGAACAAGGAAGGCCGGCATATACTCCCGGATCTGGTCTTCGGAAAGAATGACTACATTATCGATATCCCATCGTTCTCCATCCGCGAACTTTCGGTCGGGAATGACTCGGAACGGTATTTCTTCCCTTTGGATGAGGAGACAGGAATGTACGTTTCAGAGAAAAGCGGAAAGGTGTACGGATCCGTCGTAAATCCGGTATGGATGGCAGGAGACCATCACAGATGGGTAAAGTCCTTCAGCAAGGCCTCGCCACAGTTCCTGTGCGCGGGTTACGACGATAATACGCACGAAATCAGAATCTTCGACAAGGACAGCATCACATTCCACAACATCCTCTCTGGAAATGTACGCAAGAAAGCCTTCGCCAACGAGTGCCCTGTCTCCATCACCCTCGGAACCAATTTCCGCGACACCAGAAACGGCAGGCTCATAGCTTATGAAGTCAATTATGACAAGGAATGGAAAGGCCCGGTGACAGTAGCATCGTTGGACACACTGTCGATGACATGGACGGTATTGTCCACTGAACAGATGGAAATGCAGATGCACCATCACGGGGAATGGTTCGATGCAGAATCCGGACAGTTCTATATATACGGAGGGTTCGGAAACGGCAGGTACAATGGTGAATTCCGCAGGATGGATGCCGTCACCGGAAAATGGGAATCCTGTCCCGGACTGACCGGGGACGCATTGTGGCCGAGATATTTCTGCGCCATGGGCCACAGCGACTTCGACGGTTCCCTCTACATCTATGGAGGGATGGGTAACGAGAGCGGAAGGCAGATCGTGGGAAGGGAATATTTCTACGACCTCTATCAGGTGGACCCGGTTACATTCGAAGTGAAGAAGAAATGGGCATTGGAGAGTTGGGAAGGGCCCAACTGCGTGGCTGCGAGAAACATGGCAATATGTGAAGAGGACGGATTCTACGCCCTCTGCTACCCTGAAAGCGTGACGGAATCGAGCCTCCAGCTGTACAGGTTCGCATTGAAGGACGGGAAACATGTCAGACTCGGCAACACGATTCCGATATTTTCCGACAAGATTACCACCAACGCCAATCTGTTCTATGACAGGGAACTTGCCAAGATGATTGCCCTGGTGGAGGAATCCAAGGATGACATCAGCTCGTCAGTCACGGCATACACCATAAGTTATCCTCCGAAAGCCCCTATAATAGAGGAATCTCCAGTGCAGATGAACACACTGCTGTGGTTCATCTTCGCATCAGCCGTTCTAGCAGCTGCAACAACGGTAATTCTGGCCATATTATACCTGAAGTCACGGAAAAACAGGAGGTTCGAATTTCTGGACTATGAGAGGCACGGTTCCAGGATAAAGCCGGTTAGGGAACACCCTGACAGCATTTTCCTGTTCGGAGCGACAATGCTTGTCAGCTCTTCAGGGGAAGACATAACCGCAATGATGACCGAACGGCTCAAGGAAGCATTCCTGCTCATCCTGTACAATACTGCCGAGGGAGGCATCAGTTCGCGCCGCCTGAGCGGAATGATGTGGCCGGACAAGGAGGAGGAGACCTCGAAGAATGTCCGCGGAGTCACGCTAAACAATCTGCGCAAGATTCTCGCCAAAATCAACGGTATCCACCTGATTTTCAAGGAGAAGAAATACAGCATCGAATGTACCGGGCCAATTTTCTGCGACTACGTGGAATGCCTGAAGGAGCTGGAATGTTATACTCCGGGCAACGACAGGCTGCTCTCAATCCTCGCAAGGGGCAAGTTCCTCCGCGACGAGAAGAACATCCTGCTCGACCGCATGAAGGAGGATATGGAGAACAGGATTGTGCCGGCCGTGACGAGCGAGGCCGGATGGAGATTCGGCAACGAAGACTGGGGCAATGCCCTTCTGTGCACCGATATCCTGTTCGAGATAGACCCGTTCAATGAGAATGCTCTTGCAGTGTGTGTCAAGACATTGTGCAAAATCGGACGTAGCGACGAAGCGAGGGTGAGATACAACAATTTCATCACCCAGTACAAGAAAGACTACGACGAGGACTATCCGGTTTCGTTCGAGAACGTACTTGGCCAGGTTCAATAAAACAGAGTCCCTAACCGGAATGCAATGAACGCCATGACCCATGCGATGACCATCGTATAAACGCAGCAGGCTATGGCCCAGCGCCATTTGCCGGTCTCGTTCTTTATGGCCACGAAAGTGGCGATACACGGGAAATACAGCAGAATGAAAATCATGTAGGCGAATGCCGAAGCCTTGGAAAGATCACGCTGCAAGGCCGACTGCAGCTGGGTATCCTCGCTGAGGTTCTCGCCTGCACCCACCGTGGAGCCCTCTGAATACATTACACCCAAAGTACTGACTACAAGCTCTTTGGCAGCTATACCCGTGATCAGGCCCACGTCCATTTTCCAGTTGAATCCGAGAGGTTCTAGGGCCGGAGACACAAGCCTGCCGAACTGCCCTATGAATGAATTGGCCTGCTGGGCCGCATAGAGCGAATCAATTTCCCTGTCCAGCATCATCCGCTCTGCTTCGAGACTGGAGACTGCCTCATCACCGATAAATCCGGCCCCAAGGGCATCTCCCTTCCCGATTTCCTTCATTGCATCAAGCCTCGTGACTACCTCGGACATCCTGTTACGAGCGTCAGCCAGTTCGTTGTTTCTCGGAAAATATCCCAGGAACCAGATCAGGGTGGAACAAATCAGGATGGTGGTCGCCATCTTCTGCAGATACTGCCTTCCCTTCTCCCATGTATGCCTCCATATTGCCTTGCCGGTAGGAACCCTGTAAGGAGGAAGTTCCATCACGAACGGCAGATCGTCATCCTTCACGAAACGGCTCAGCACCACGGCAGACAGGATGGCCAGCACTATCCCGAGAAGATATATCCCCAGAAGTGCCAGCGCAGCATTTTTCGGGAAGAACGCCCCGGCGAGGAGCACGAACACCGGCAACCTGCCCGAACATGACATGAACGGGATTATGGCAATGGTGATAAGCCTGCTCTTCCGGCTCTCTATAGAGCGGGTGGCCATGATGGCAGGAACATTGCAGCCGAATCCCATCACCATCGGGATGAAAGACTTTCCGTGAAGCCCTATCTTGTGCATCAGCTTGTCCACTATGAACGCCGCCCTCGACATATATCCGGAATCCTCCATCAGCGAGATGAAGAAATAGAGTATCAATATGTTGGGCAGGAACACCAGGACGCTCCCGACACCGGAAATGATACCGTCCACCACAAGGTCCTTCAGCCATCCCGCCTTCATGAACGAAGCGATGAACTCCCCAGTCCGCGAAACAATCCAGTCAATCCACGTCATGGGATAATTGCCGATACTGAACGTGGCCTGGAAAATGATATACAGAATGGCCACGAAAATCGGGAATGCGAGCCACCTGTTGGTGACAACGGCGTCAATCCGGTCGGTGATGGTCCTCTTGGGATGTTCTTCGCGGTGCCTTGCGTATGTCTCGGCCAAAGCACCCTGGATGAATGCGTATTTCGCGTCAACTATGGCGGACTCGGTATTGGAATGCAGATAAGTCCTGATGCGTTTCTCCTCCTCCACCCTCGCAGAGATTATTTCGTCCCTTTCCGGAAGGGAGTCGATGATTTTCTCGATATCGCTGTCATTCTCAAGGTATTTGATGGCCAGATATCTCGTGGAATAGCGGTCGCGGACCGACGCGTTTCTCTGGAGCAACAACTTGATGCGGTCGATGCTCTTTTCGAGCTCCGCACCGTGATAGATATGGATATGGCGGGAAAGCCTCGGGTCGCTTCTGGTGTAAATCTTTATGACTGTGTCGAAAAGCTCGTGGATTCCGGTTCCGTCACGGCTCACCGTCGGGCAGACAGGCATTCCGAGAAGCCATCCCAACTGCTTGATATCCAGCTTGTCACCATTCGCCTGCAGTTCATCGTACATGTTCAGGGCCATGACCACGCGCAGGTTCATGTCTATTATCTGGGTGGTGAGATAGAGATTCCTCTCGATGTTGGAGGCGTCCACGACATTTATCACGACATCCGGGACATTTTCTATCAGATTCTTGCGGACGTACAATTCTTCCGGGCTGTAGGCCGAGAGGGAATATGTACCCGGCAGGTCCACGAGCACGAACTTGTAGCCCTTGTACTCGAAGCGGCCTTCCTTCGCATCCACGGTCACACCGCTGTAGTTGCCAACATGTTCGTGAGAGCCGGAGGCAATGTTGAAGAGTGAAGTCTTGCCGCAGTTCGGGTTTCCCACGAGGGCCACCCTGATGACGTGTCCGCGTTCCTCGGCGAGCTTGGACATCATCCGGTTCAGGGCCCATTCCTCATCCGCGTCATCTTCATATACGGCCATCGGGGTCCTGTGCTCCGAAAGCTCTACCCTGGCCTCGTCCTCGGATATGACCTCTATCTGGTCCGCCTCACTGCGACGGAGCGAAAGCTTATAGCCAAGTATTTCATATTCAATAGGATCCTTCAGAGGAGCATTCAGTACTACGGTCACTTTCTTGCCGGAGATGAAACCCATCTCAATAAGTCTTTTCCTGAAGCTTCCATGACCGTTGACCTTCACGATCACTCCCTGCTCCCCGGTCCTCAAGTCTGACAGTCTCATAAGCCATTTCCTATAATTCTGCAAATATAGCCCATTTATCAGGAAAATTATATACTCATTATTAGGTAAAATCAAGTGCCGCATTCCGAAAATTATTGCCATGAAATTTGGAAATCACCTCGTGGCAGTCCAATCCGTCACTTTAGATTTATAAATGATTTCATCATTTTCGCTTCAAAATAATTATATTTGCAAAATATTAAGTTTGAAACTGAAAATGATGAAAGAAGATTTCGCCTTCCTGGCGCAGAAGAAATTCTGGGGAGAAATAGTGGCTCTCGTGATTGCGCTTCTGGTAGGAGCTGCTGCCGTGTACTATTTCCTTATTCCGAGCAATCTGATTCTCGGATCGATTTCCGGACTTGCGATGGTGATATGCACCTGGCTCGAATCTGCCGGGATAGCGATGAAGGTATCGATGATGGTATTGATACTCAATGCTTTTCTCCTCATTCTCGCATATATCTTCCTCGGACCGGAAGTGGGTTTGAAGACAGTCATAGCATCCCTCCTGCTCGGTCCGTTCATGGACCTCTGGGCATGGATCTGCCCTTACAGCCGGCTGATTGAGCCGGGCCTGACGTCCATCATGGGTTCCCCGATATTCGACCTTTTGGGATTCGTCCTGCTCCTTGGAGCGTCACAGGCCTTCCTTTTCAGGATCAATGCTTCTACCGGCGGTCTGGATATCGTGGCAATGATGATGAAGAAATACCTGCACTGGGACATCGGAACATCCGTCACCATCTCCGGAGTGATTGTCTGCCTGAGCGCATTCCTCGTGCATCCGTTCAGGATGGTGGTGATTGGCCTGATCGGAACATGGCTGAACGGCATCATCGTGGACTATTTCACGTCCAGCCTCAACAAGCGCAAGAGAGTCTGCATCATCAGCACGGAGCATGAAGAGATAAGGAAATACATCATCGAAACCCTCTGCAGGGGATGCAGCCTGTACGATGTAAAGGGAGGATTCAAGGAAACCCCGAGCGTGGAAATCCAGACCATCCTCACCCAGACCGAATTCGCCAACCTGATGGAGTACATCAGGAAGAACGACATACAGGCTTTCATCACGGCAGGCAACTGCAGCGAAGTATATGGACTGTGGCGTCCGAGACGTGCAAAGGTGAAGGCAAAGGCCTGAGTCCGGATACGTCAGGAAAACCTGCTATTTCATCCTGCGCCGCAGGTTTTCATAATAATCATGCCTTTTGGGATTCTCCGGGAACCAACCCTTGAGAACCCTTTTCTCCTGTGAAAATACCTCCCCGATTCCCCAGAAGAAGGAAAATGCACCTGCTCCTGCTATGGTGGAGAAGGTATCATCCTCTATAAGCAAAGAGAGCAATCCGAGCAGGACTCCCATCGCGAGGAAGCCCCACCAGCTCTTCTTGCCAATATGATATTCTGCCTTGATGACAATGGGATGGCAGATCCCTATGATGAAGAACGTTGCCGCTCCCACTATTATTCCGCTCCAGTTCATATTCATGAAATTCCTTTGGTTTCTCAAGTCGCAAATATATCGCTTTTTCCCGACTCTTGCGTATATTTGCACAGAAGATGGCTCAGACAGTGAAACATAAACTCATCCTGGACCCTCCCGGAAAGAGGATCCTGCTTCACGCGTGCTGCGCCCCGTGCTCTTCGGCAATAGTGGAATGCCTTGTGAATCAAGGCTTCAGTCCGGTAATCTTCTACAGCAATTCCAATATTTTCCCGGAAGACGAATACCTCAAGAGACGGAACGAATGCATAAGATATGCTGAGGAGACCGGGCTTGAGATAGTCGAGGACAGTTACGACCATTCCGCATGGCAATGCATCTCAAGAGGCCTGGAGAACGAACCCGAGAAAGGACTGCGCTGCACGGAATGTTTCAGATATCGGCTGGAGCGTGCCGCCTCATACGCCTCCAAGAACGGATTCGACGTGCTTACGACAACCCTGGCCTCCTCCAGATGGAAAAATCTGGAACAGGTCAATTTTGCCGGAGAGTACGCATGCAGCCTCTTCCCCGGCGTCAACTGGTGGAACATGAACTGGAGAAAAGGCGGGCTCCAGGACCGCCGCAACGAAATCATCCGCGAACATTCATTCTACAACCAGCTCTACTGCGGCTGCGAATTCAGTCTCGGAGAAAGCGGCAAGGGCTCTATTTGAGCCAGCCTTCGAGTCTGTCCTTTGCAAGAAGATAATATACTGCGAGGCCGATCCAGCTCGTGAGAACGAGAACGACAATCACAACAAGTTTCTTCACTGAATCCACATTCAGTTTCCAGATTTCAAGGGCAGCCTTCACTGTGAGGACAACGCCGATGATCCAAATGATGAAAGTAAGCATGATATTTATTTTGGTTGATTGATTATTTCTTGAGTATGCGGAGCTCGTACGGAGTGACAGGCATACGGCCTCCTGTACGGCCCTTCTTTCCGGTGACGAGATTGGTGAAAGGAACGTTTCTCCAAGATGCCGGAATCGGCACGGCGAGAGTGGAATCCCTGACATTCAGGACCATAAGATACTTGTCCTCACCGGAAATCTTCTCGAGGATATAGGCCTCGTTATCGGAGTACGAATTCATTGATGCGGAATGCAGACCAGGTTCTGCCGCATGGATACGGAGCAGATGACGCACGGAAAGCACATTCTCCTGTCCCTGACGGACAATCACGCCTCCCCTTGTCACCAGAACGGCAGCAGACGCCGCCATAGCTGCCCCGTCACATATATTGAACACTGAATCAGGTACATACCTGAGAGAAGCCTTGCCTGAAGGTACACCTGCATATTCCTCGTCGTCAGCTATGACCATCTTCAATGCAGAACTGTCCCGGCAGAATACCGCGGTCAGGCTGTCAGTGAACTCCGAACTGATATTGGCATCGAAACCGGCCTGGAAAAGTTCATACGAAGAATCGTCCGCTATCATCAGAAGCCGCGAAGCAGAGGACGAACGCGCTGCACCTACGGCCTCTCTCAACTCGTCCACGGACAGGGAATCAGACATTCCGCAGAGGAATCCGTCAGCACCGGCCACGGCACATGAAGACATTGCCGAAGCTACGTCCGAGCCAGAGTTTCCGAGCAGTGCAATTCCCCTCTTATGAAGCTCATTCACGGAAGATTTCAGGTCTTCGCCCTGTGACAGATATCTGCAATCAAGACTTATAGCATTGATACCCAAAGCCTTGAGAGTATCGGCAGACGACACGGCCTCGTCAAGGGACATATTGTCAGCACGATAGAGCACGAGGTCCTGAACCGAAGGCAGGACGAAAACAGTCTCATTCTCCTTGCATCCCGCCAGCATCATTGCCGCAACGGCGGCCATCAATATCTTTTTTCTCATAATATCTGAATTTTCATTAAGATCATTCCTGCGGGAACAGCCCGAAAAGCTCCGAGTCAATCATGTCGGTGATATGGGCGAAATCCTCCGGCCTGTTCTGGAAATCAAGACCGTCCGCATCGATGGCCAGCACCTTCCCGGGATATTCCGCAATCCATTTCTCGTACCTCTCGTTCAAACCCTCAAGATATTCTATTTCAATGCTTTTCTCATATTCCCTGCCGCGTTGCTGAATCTGGGACACGAGATGCGGAACCGAACTGCGCAGATAGATGAGCAGGTCAGGGGCCTTCACAAGGGACATCATCAGCTGGAAAAGCGACATATAGGTCTCATAGTCGCGGTCCGAAAGATTGCCCATGGCCTTGTTGTTCGCGACGAAAATGTACACGCCTTCGAAGATGGTGCGGTCCTGTATGATGACATCGCTGGAACCGGCTATCTCGAGGACATCCTTGAACCGCTGCTGGAGGAAATAAACCTCGAGATTGAACGACCAGCGCCTGATATCCTTGTAATAATCCTCAAGATACGGGTTGTACGTGACAGACTCGTATTTGGGAATCCAGCCGTAATGTTCGGACAGCATCCGGGTGAGAGTCGTCTTTCCGCTGCCGATATTTCCTGCAATACCTATGTGCATAACCAAAGATTTGTACAAAAATACTACTTCTTTCTTAAATTTGCAGTCTAAACGACAAGACAATGCTCAAAATTATCACTTTCCAGTTCAATCCTTTCCAGGAATGCTGTTCCCTCGCATGGGACGGGAGCAGCGAGGCTGCAATAATAGATCCGGGATTCTTCGATGCAGAAGAGGCGGAAAGCCTCTATGAGAGAATCAGCCGGGAGAATCTTACACCCAAAATGATAATCCTGACACACGGACATTTCGACCATATCTTCGGAGTCAGGGAATGTGCCGCGAAATACGGGATTCCGGTGATGATGCATCCTGCCGACAAGGTGATTCTGGACAATGATGCCGCAATAGCCGCGACATTCGGGCTGAGGGCACCTGACGTTGATTTCCAGACAGTTCCGATAGAAGACGGCCAGAAACTGAAATTCGGGGAGACGGAACTCGAGGTGATATTCACCCCGGGGCACACGCCGGGCGGAGTCTGCCTGTACGGTGCTGCGGACAATGTGCTGTTCTCCGGAGACACTCTTTTCGCCGGCGCAATAGGGCGCACCGACAATGCCTGGGGAGATTACGACAGCCTGATAAAGGGCATAATGGAGAAGTTGATGGGCCTTCCGGGAGACGTCAGGGTGATTCCGGGACACGGTCCGCAATCCAATATCGGATGGGAACGCACCCACAATCCGTTCCTCCAGCCGTTCAACGAGCCGGACCCGGACGAACTGGACTGGGATGCCGACGGAATCGAGCTGCACGGAGGAGATATTTATTAAAGGAAATGCGGATAGCGGATACCATCGTCAGGGAGCTGCAGGATGCGGGAGATCTGATCATCCCGAGGGAATGTGCCGTGTGCGGGAGGAAACTGACCGGACCGGAACGCCACTTATGCATATATTGCGAAGCTGATCTGCCCCTCACCTATTTCTGGGACAGGAGAGAGAATCCTATGGCAGACAGGCTCAACGCCTTGATACAGAAGCGGATTGAAAAGATCTGCGAAACCCGGGGCACTGAATCCGTTCCCCGGATGGAATATGCCCGGGCGGCTGCCCTGTTCTTCTATCATGGAGATGCCGGTTACAGGAAAATCCCCCAGCGGGTGAAGTACGGAGGAGACAGGCAGACAGGGCTGTTCTACGGCAGGCTTCTCGGACGGTTCCTGAAAGAGTCGGAAGTCTTCACCAGGCCGGATTTCATCGTACCTGTTCCTCTGCATTGGGCGAGACATTGGTCAAGAGGTTACAACCAGGCAGAAGTCATCGCACGCGGGATTGCGGAGATGACAGGGTCGGAACTGAGGACCGACATACTGTCGAGAATACGCCGGACAGGAACGCAGACGAAATTGTCCGTAGGACAGAAAGCCGCAAACGTGGAACACGCCTTCAGGCTCAGGGAAGGATTCCTGAGAGAAGAGAAAGCAGCTTACGGCAATGAAAGTCCGATGCGCATAATGATAGTGGATGACGTTTTCACCACGGGAGCCACAATGGCTTCATGCTGCGCGGCCCTTATGGACCATTTCCAGGGAAAGATAGAAATAAGCGCAGCCACACTGGGATTCGTATCCCCGGAATAAAGACGGGATCAGTCCACGTCCTCCCACACGAAAATCTTGTCCCCCCTGCGGAGCCTTGCCGGGATTCGTCCGTCGCATGCCGTTTCTGACGATTCCCCGCAGGAAGAGCCTGTGCAGCCTGAACTGCAGGATTCTCCGGACAGGACGATGTCACCGTCCCTCTTACCCTGATTCTCCGGAACTATTGCCACCGAGCAGCGCACGCCTTTCTCCGCCACCTCGGCCGGTTTCAGATTGACTCTCAGATCATTGACGGTAAATTCCACAAGTCCGGTCTTGTTCCCGATAGCCATGCATGATGTCCCGACACGGAGAGGTACTGACTCCACGGCGATTTCGGCGACACCTATGCGGTCAAACCAGTTCGTGACCTTGCCGCAATACACCTTCTTCCGGGTAGCCTGGCTTCCATATACAGAACTCCATTCGCCGAGCCTTGCCCCCTGGTAATATCCGTCCCAGAATCCCCTGTTGAACACCTCGGAGAGTCCGGCCTTGAGTTCCCGGGCAAGTTCCGGGGTATAGGTCCCGTCGCATACTGCATCAGCAGCCTTCCTGTAGCACATGACGCACCTCTTCACATATTCCGCAGACCGCGCCCTGCCCTCTATCTTGAAGACCTTCACTCCGGCATCTATTATCTTGTCCATGAACTCTATGGTACACAGATCCTTGGGGGACATTATATACTTGTTGTCCACATTCAGTTGGGTCCCGGTCTCGAGATCGGTCACCTCATAGCCACGGCGGCAGAGCTGGAAACAGGCTCCCCTGTTGGCTGACGACCCGTAGGTCTGGAGGCTTAGATAACATTTGCCGGAAATTGCCATGCACAATGCCCCGTGCGCGAACATCTCAATCCGGACAAGTTCCCCGGAAGGGCCCCTGACCCCGTCTCGCTGAATCGTGTCGTATATGTCCCTGACCTGATGGAGGTTGAGTTCGCGTGCCAGGACGACGACATCTGCGAATTGCGCATAGAACCGGAGCGCGTCGGCATTGGAAATACTCAACTGCGTGGAAATATGGACCTCCATCCCTATCTCGCGGCAATACATGATGACTGCCATATCGGAGGCGATGACTGCATCCACCCCGGCTTCCTTCGCCGCATCAAGGGCCTTGTGTGCAGGTTCAATATCTTCCTGATACAGAACAATATTGAGCGTCAGATATGTCTTGACCCCGTGTTCCCGGCATATAGACACTATTTCCTTGAGGTCCTCCGGCTGGAAATTGTTCGCCGAATGCGAACGCATATTCAGGTTTCCTATTCCGAAATAGACCGAGTCCGCACCGCCTTCTATCGCCGCCATAAGGCATTCGAAATTGCCGGCGGGGGCCATTATTTCCAGTTCTCTGCTATCCATCATCTTCAAATATTGTTTTCCTTGTTTTGCTAGGCACGGCCAACGCGAAGCTCAACTTTTGCGGCCGACAAGCTTGTCGGCAAATCTCTTGAGCATCTCGTAACGGACTTTCGTCAGCTCGAGCCTCGAAGCGAACTCAAGAGCCTCCTCGGTAAGCCTGACAATCTCCTGGCCGGCCATCACATCGATTCCGAGAGATACATAGAGAGCCTTGACCTTGCGGATCTTGGCCTGTCTCTCCTCATCAGTCCCGTCCGGCATTGCCATGGCATCCTTCATGGCCTGTCCGCCAAGTTCGAAGCCCTTGATTATCAGCCAGCTCTTCTTGTTGTTGATGATGTCTCCGCCTATCGGTTTGCCGAACACCTTCTCGTCACCGAATGCATCGAGATAGTCATCGGCTATCTGGAATGCAAGTCCAAGAGCATAACCGTAACTGTACAGATTGCCGGCCTCCTCATCATTCGCACCTCCTATCAGCGCTCCCATCTTGGCCGCACATGCTATCAGCACTGCGGTCTTCAACCCTATCATCTGCATGTACTGGTCCATGGTGACATTGTCCATCTTCTCGAATTCCATGTCGTACTGCTGGCCCTCGCAAACCTGGGCGGCAGTATTGTTGAAGAGTTTCAGGACCTTTCCGAGCACATCGTCCGGAGCCATTGCAATCCTCCTGTAACTGTCAATGCACATCACGTCACCCGAGAGAATCGCGCCGTCTTCACCCCATCTGGTCCAGACTGTAGGATTGCCGCGCCTGAGCGGGGACTTGTCCATGATGTCATCGTGTATCAATGTAAATGTATGGAACACTTCGAGTCCGGCTGCCGGCTGGAGAATTTCATCGGAAAACTCATCCTTGAAAAGGGAGTATGCCGTGAGACACAGCCTCGGACGAAGTCTTTTTCCGCCTCCGGCTATCATGTAGCGTAACGGGTCATACAGTCCCGCAGGCTCGCTGCTGAATGAAATTGTCGAAAAGAGGGTCTTCAGAATCCCGTCGATTTGAGCTTCGGTAATCATAGTTGTCGAATTTTCTACAAATTAACGAAAAAAAATTTGAATTTCCGGAAAAGAGCAGTATATTTGCAATCCATTCCAATCAGAATGGGTATTCGGGGTGTGGCGCAGTTGGCTAGCGCATCTGGTTTGGGACCAGAGGGTCCTGTGTTCGAGTCACAGTACCCCGACACAATCGAAGAGGGGATGACCAAAAGGTCATCCCCTCTTATTTACAAAACTTTACATCATTACCGGCAGTGCGCATCCCGGCTCAACGTAAAATCCCGGTTGATTTGCATTTTTTGTGCGTCTGGGACACAAA
>JBJEBJ010000110.1:0-84237 GCA_051869955.1 Candidatus Cryptobacteroides sp. | reverse complement strand
CGCGCCTTCACAGCCTTACACCTTTGTTGCACTGTTCACTTGAATTGGGGATTGTTCCTGAGTGCGCATTTTTAGAAATTGGAACGATGTCTTATTCTAAATCATTCTTTTTCATGTCCAAATGGTTCATTTATTGTGGCTTTATTCTCAAATGAGATAGCGGGAAATCAAACATCTTAAGTTACGAAGGAGCAAATACATGCACGAATATATTTATTGGATATGAGTTATTTTGTGAAGGGAAGACGCATTAATTCGGGAATTGTCATGATGGTTGTATTATTAGCAATCATCATGACTGTTTCATGTCACAGAAAGCATTATCTTGCATTCAAGCAATGTTCCCGCAGCGACCTTCGCAGTGCCTTGGCGTGTGCCGGAAGCAATCGGCTGGAGCTTGAATATGTGCTCGAACATTACAGGAAAGAAAGGAATGACGAGAAACTTGCTGCGGCGGAATATCTTATTGCAAATATGCCATGGCACAAGTCGTATTCCGGGACTGATGCATATTATCATGATCTTGAGAATCTGATCAGCCTGGGCATGGAACGCGACTGCTTCAAATCGGTGATGGATTCATTATATCGAATTCATGAGCAAGAAATTGGAACAGTATGTGACATCCGTACCATCAAAGCAGAATATCTTATTGATGAGATTGACCGTTCCTATCTTGAGTGGAAATACGGCAGGTGGGGCAGGCACCTTGATTTCTCTGGATATTGCGAGTATTTGCTTCCATATAAATGTCAGGACCTTCAGCCAATGGATGACTGGCGCTCCCGTAGTATAGGATATGCGAGAGGTGAGATAGACAGGATGGAACGTGAGTGCAGAGAGTACAACATGAATGCATCGGCAGCCGCCTTTGAGGTCAATTCTGCAATGCAAGGAGGATATCTGAAATATACGAAGCAGTTGGAATTGTATCCGATATTCCGCCCGGATATCCTCCTGAATCTGCCTTACGGGACTTGTGCGGAGGCATGTGCCGCAGCAGTTCAGGTTCAGCGTAGCAAGGGAATACCTGTCGCTCTTGATTATACTCCTCAATGGGCTAACAGAAAATATGGACATACTTGGCTGAGCGTTTGCGGGAACAAAGGAAGAAATGAGCCGTTTTCCCCATTCGGAATAGAGCCTGATGTATTGCAGAACAGGCCGTTGTCAAAAGTGTACAGGATGACCTATGCGGTGAATCCGGAGATTCGCAGGCGATTGGCTGACGGGCTGCCGGTCCCTTCTGGTCTCGGCGGGATTTTTTTCAAGGATGTCACGCGAGAATATGTCATTACCAGTGATGTTGACATTCCGTTATGGCCCGGGAAGAGATATGACAACCTGTATCTTGCGACATTCAATAATCAGGAGTGGGTCCCTGTGTGCCCCGGCGAAATGAAATCAGGACATAAGGCTCGCTTTGTCAATATAGGCCGAGGTGTCTTGTATCTGCCTGTACAGTGTCTGGGCCCGGACCGATGCGAAGCTGCTGGAAATCCATTCTATCTGGACTATTCCGGCCAAATGATTCCGATAAGGATTTCATCGGAGAATCATACTTCAGTCAATCTGTTCAGAAAGTATCCTGTGTATGAATTTGTATACAGGAATTCTTCTAAAATAAGGGGCGGTGTTCTCGAATTTGCCGGAAGTGCTTCTTTTGAGAATTCTGCGGTAATTGCAGAATTTCCGTATGATTCACTTGCTCTTGCCGGTTATCAGGAACTTGACGGGACGACTTCATGCCGTTTCATAAAGTTCAGGTCTTCGGATGATGGGCGGTGCGATATGGCAGAATTGATATTTTACGATATTCACGGCGGGAGACTCGAACCATCTCTCGTATGTTGCGGGAGGGAAGTACATCCTGAAAACAAGGTGAATCTTGCTACTGCAATTAATGATAATGACCCACTTACTTTCTTCAGCGCCAGAGGAGAAGATGATATTTGGGTAGGATTTGATTTTGGCAAAGAAGTGATACTTGGCGCAGTAGATTATTTCAGACGAAGCGACGGAAATAATCTTTATCCAGGATATGAATATGTGCTCTATTGGTGGAACGGACAGACCTGGATGGAACTGAAGCGTTCCTTTGCCGACAAGACTCTGTGCTTCTCGGCAGATCATGTCCCGGTTGATTGCCTGCTGTTGCTGAAGTGTTTGACAACCGGCACTGAAAGCCGGCCATTTATCTATAATCAAGGTGAAATTGTCTGGTATTGAAATATGCGCCTCCTCCCTCCTGCTGCTCTGCGTCTGGGAGTGTGTGTCGTACGGGGTGAACGGCGGTACGGACGCGGGCCTGATTCTGCTGCGGGTGATGCCATGTGTTGCGGCTGGGATTGTCTCATGGGCGGTGTTCACGGCATTCGGAGGGAAGGCTGAGGCTATGGCGGAAGGGGCGGTCGCAGTCCTGCTCCTGTACGAGTCGGTGCTGGGGATGCTACAGTTGTGCGGGCTGCGTGCTTCGGGACATGTCATATATCCGATGACGGGCACATTTTCCAATCCGGGGCCCTACGGAGGCCTTCTGGCAGTGCTGGTTAGCATAACGGGAGTCTCGGCCATACGTTATTCCGGAGACAAGGGCATTGCCGGCCGGATTTTATGTATCCTGACCGGGGTGTCAGCAGCGTCAGGACTCATATTGCTCCCTGCGAGCATGAGCAGGACCGCATGGTGCTCATTCCTCGCAGCGGGTTTGCTCTGGCTGTCGGGGCGGAAGGAAGTCCGCGGGTTCGTGTCGGGCCGGAAATGGGTAGTGCCTGCAGCCGTATTGTCTCTGCTTGTCCTGTCCGTCCTGACATTCAACATGAAGCGCGAATCGGCCGAAGGCAGGCTCCATATATGGAAGATGGAGGCATTGGCGATAGCGGACAGGCCGTTGTACGGATATGGCCCCGGCAATGCGATGGGTGCATACGGAGTCCGTCAGGCGGAGTATTTCAGGGAGGCGGATCGCCCGTCGTCGGAACGGAAGGCTGCCGGATGCCCGGAATATCCGTTCAACGAGTATTTCCGCTTCTGTCTGGAGTGCGGCGTCCCTGGTCTCGTGCTGTCCGTATTGGTGATGCTGGCGGGTATTGCCTCCCTTCACAGGAGAGGTTCTTCGATGGCGTACGGCCTGACGGCATGGGCAGTGTTCGCCGTGGCGTCATATCCGTTGTCGGAGGAAATACCGCGATATGTTCTGGCAGTCATGCTCGGAGCGGCCTGTGCTGACGGAGGCATCGGACGGAGGTCGTTGCTGATTGTACCAGCCGTTGCCGTTGCGTCAATCGCGCTGATATGGACGGCCCCGCGGATGAGAGAGCGTAAGGATGCGGAGAAACGTTGGCAGACAGAACGCCAGTTCGCCGCCTTCGGTATTGACGAAGGAGTTGCCGACAGCCTCGCGCTCCTGTACGATGTGCTGCGTGATGACTACCGCTATCTGTATGATTACGGCCATGCCCTTCACAAGTCCGGGATGTATGCGGTGAGCACGGAGGTCCTGAGAGAGGGCGCTGCAATGTCGTGTGATCCGATGTTCCATAACATCATCGGCCGCAATCTGGAGGCGGAAGGCCGTGTGGAGGAGGCGTGTGGCGAGTATCTGCAGTCACATTACATGGTACCGTCGCGCATATATCCTCTGTATCTGCTGATGAGGTGCAGGGTCAGGGCCGGGGACAACGAAGGTGCGGTCCGCATCGGCCGTGAGATATCGCGGATGGAAGTCAATCCGAAGGTTCTCACTATGAGGAGTCTCCGGAAGGAGGCTATTGACCTGCGGGACTCGTTATTAATACTTATGTTTGCAGAGTAATGAACTGTGGAAAATTTCATATTTCGTCAAGGGTGATGGAGAAGGCGGTATTGTGGCTTTGCTGGGGCATCGTCGGCCTGGCTTCATTGTATCTGCTGCATTATGTCCGCAGGGCTTTCGTATGCGACAGGTTTGTGGTGAAGGGAGTCTCCATGGAGCCCGGGTTCCACACCGGTGAAGGCGTGTATGTAAACAAACTTCTGCTCGGGGCAAGGATTTATACCGACTTCGATTTTTCCAAAAGCACCGTATCTTCGTTCCGCATGCCCGGGTTCAGGAAGGCCAGGCCGGGAGATGTGATGATATTGAACTATCCGTTCGCGGAGACGGAGGATACCATCAATTTCAGAATCAATTATGTATATATGAAGCGTTGCTACGGATGTCCCGGTGATGACGTCGTCATAAAGGACGGTTATTACGTGCATCCGCAGACAGGCGGGAATGTCGGGAATACTTGTTATCAGAAAGTCCTTTCCGGGACTCCTGATTCCCTCCTCGAGGAGCGTGGCGTGGTGGTGAAGGCATTCCAGCTGAACAAGGCGATGAAGTGGACGATACGGGATTTCGGTCCGCTTCATGTTCCAGCCCGCGGAGATGTGGTGAAACTGGATTCGCTCAACTGGAAGACTTACAGGAAGCAGATACAGTATGAGACCGGTATGATGCCGGACTGGAAGGACGGGACAGTCACGCTGGGATGCGGGCCTCTCAAGGAATACAGGTTCACGTCGGACTGGTATTTTTTCGGAGGGGACAATGTGCTGGATTCGCGTGACAGCAGGTATTTCGGACTTGTCCCGGAGGAATATATAATAGGAATTGTTGCAGGAAGACGATGATTCAGTTGTTATTTTTGCAGGAATTCCCTAACTTTGAATATTAAGGAATAAAATTGATAATGTTGAAAAAAACACTGACACTGGCACTATCCGTCATGGCCTGCATGCTGGCAGGAGCCCAGGAGATGACGATGGAGGATGCCATCTCGACAGCGAGGACCCAGTCCGTCGCGGCACTCGAGGCGAGGCATGCGTTCGTGTCCACATATTGGGCATGGAGGACATATCGTGCGAGCCGTCTGCCGTCCCTTTCGCTCTACGGTGAGCTCATGAATTATGACCGTTCTCTCGTCCTGCTCCAGAACTATGAGAACGGGGAACTTAAGTATTCCACCTCCCACAGTCTCCAGAATAGTCTCGGCCTGAGGATTTCGCAGAACGTGACCTTCACCGGAGGTGTCCTCACGGCATATTCGGACCTGTCCCGAATCGACCAATTCTCAGGAAAGAATTCACTGACCTGGTACAGCCAGCCGATAACGATTTCTTACCGCCAGCCTCTTTTCGCATACAATCAGTTCAAATGGGACAAGCTCATTTCTCCGAAGGAGTACGAGAAGGGAAAGCGTGTCCATATCGAGGCTATGGAGAAGATAACGATAAACGTGGTCAGCGCTTACAATGCCCTGATTCTCGCTGCGATGAACAATTCGATAGCCCGTACCAACTATGAGAATACCGTCCGTATGCACGACGTGGCGAGGGAGAGGATGAAGCTCGGGAGCGTGACGAGGGACGAGTATCTGCAGCTTGAGCTCAGGATGCTGAATGACAGTATTTCCATAAACGAGACTGCAGTGGCTGTAAGGGACGCGCAGATGAATCTCAATTCGCTGCTCGGCTTCGACGAGTCTGTGGAGATTGTCCCTGTTCTCGAGGAGAATCTGCCGGACGTGATGATGGACTATGACATGGTGATGGACAAGACTTTGTCCAATTCGTCATTCAATCTCGACAATGAAATCAGCATCCTTAATGCGAGGGCAGGTGTAGCCAAGGCGAAGGCTGACAGGGGAATCACAATGTCGCTGAATGCCAAGTTCGGTCTTTCCGACACGGCGCCTCATCTCGGGGAATCGTACAGAAGCCCTCTTGACCAGGAAGTCGTGGGCCTGTCTTTCAGCGTGCCTGTCTTCGACTGGGGGCTCGGCAAAGGCAAGGTGCAGAAGGCCAAGGCTGCGGAAGCGGTGGCAAGGGCCCAGGTGCAGCAGTCCGAGAACGACTACAGGAGGACGATATTCACAGCGGTAGGCCAGTTCAACAACCAGGCCCGCCAGTGTTCGGTCTCCAAAAGGGCGATGGCCATTGCCGGAGAGCGGTATCAGCTGACGATGGAGAATTTCAGGAACGGCTCCGCTTCCGTTACCGATCTGAACACGGCGCAGAGTGAGAATGATTCCGCCGTGCAGAAATATATAACGGATGTGAGCAATTACTGGAATTATTATTATACGTTGCGTCAATACGCCCTGTACGACTTCATTGCCGGCAGGGACATTGACGTGAATGAAGATGAAATGATAGAGGAACTGGTCAGGTAATATTATTATGGAACTGCGAATGCTTATGGCTGCTGCGGCAGCGCTTGTGCTTCTTTCCGGCTGCGGAGGCCGGCAGGAGAAAGAGATGCGTGACGGAAAACTGGACTATTCTCCGGAGATCAACGAAGTGAGTGTCATGAAACTCGAGAAGACTGATTTCCCGATGCAGCTTGTTTCCAACGGCAGGGTGTCCGCTGCTGCGAAGGCATCCCTCACTTTCGGTACAACGGGTACGATATCGCGCATCAATGTCCGCAACGGACAGCGTGTCCCGGTGGGAACCGTGATTGCAGAACTCGACAGACCGGATCTCAGGCTTGCATTGGATGCGGCTTCCGCATCTCTCGAGAAAGCCCGTCTTGACCTGTACGATGTACTTGCAGGACAGGGTTATGCGGCTCGTGACACTGTTTCCGTGCCGGATGATGTCCTGTCCATGGCTAAAATCCGTTCCGGATACAATGCTGCGGTGAATGCCATGAGGAAGGCTGAGTACGACCTTTCCGGCACTGTCCTCCGTGCCCCGTTCACGGGATGTGTCGCAGACCTTGGCGTGAAGAGATATGACCAGACTCCGAACGGGCCGTTCTGCTCGTTGGTGGATGACAGTTCAATGGATGTGGATTTCCCGGTCATGGAGGCTGAATATGCGTTCCTCGAGAAGGGTCTCGGAGTGAAGGTGATGCCGTTCGCGGACATGAACCGCATTTATTCAGGAACATTGACGGACATCAACCCGGTGGTGGACAAGAACGGCCAGGTCGCTCTCCGCGCGAAAGTATCCGGCGGACATGGCCTGGTGGACGGAATGAACGTGAAGGTGACCGTGGAGAAGAATCTGCCGGGCAGGATGGTAGTTCCCCGTTCTGCTGTGGTTGTGAGGGACAATCTGGATGTCCTCTTCACTTACACGGATGACGGAAAGGCTCATTGGATTTATGTGAACATTCTGGCGTCGAACAGGGAGTCCTTCGTGGTGGAGGCCAATTCTGACAGGGGAGCGGTCCTGAAAGAGGGAGACATTGTCATCATCAGCAACAATCTGAATCTTGCCGACGGTTCATCTGTACGTCTGAAATAGTGTGCCTATGCTTGAGAAATTGATAGACCGTCCTGTGACTGTCACCATGGCGATGCTTGTCGCGGTTGTTCTCGGATTCGTGAGTATCCGACTGCTGCCTGTTTCCCTCGCTCCGGACGTGGATGTACCTTATATCACGGTTCAGATCAATGCGCCCGACATGTCTGCAAGGGAACTCGACGAGAGCGTGGTGAAGCCTCTCCGGCAGCAGTTCATACAGATCAATGCGCTGAAGGATATCGTCAGCAGCTCGAAGGACGGTTCGGCCATGGTCAGGCTGACTTTTGACCATGGCGAGAATATCGGATATCTATTCATCGAGGTCAACGAGAAGATTGACAGGTCTATGGGGTCGCTGCCTGGCATAGACAGGCCCAAGGTGCTGAAAGCCAGTGCCACGGACATTCCTGCATTCTATATCAACGCACGTCTTGCACATGGTTCCGGGAAAGATTTCCCGTCCCTCAGCCTGTTTCTTCAGGATGTGGTGAGCAAGCGTATCGAGCAGCTTCCGGAAGTGGCCATGGTGGATGTCAGCGGATGTGTGAGTTACGAAATTCTGGTAATTCCGGACGAAAGGAAACTTACGCAGCTCGGAATCGGCCAGTCCGAGTTCGAATCCTTCATCAGCCAGGCCAACATTCGTCTCGGTTCGCTTTCCATCAGGGACGGCCAGTACAGGTACAGCGTCAAATTCCTCTCTGACGTTGCGACGAAGGAGGATATCGAGAATATATGGTTCCGTGTTGGGGACAGGGTGATGCAGCTCAAGGAAGTGGCTGAAGTGCTCCAGAGGCCTTCCGAGAGGCAGGGTCTTGTACGTGCGGACGGGGAGGATGCCGTATGCATGGCAGTCATCAAGCAGAGCGGAGCGAGGATGTCGGACCTGAAGAAGGCCATTTCATCGCTGATGACGAATCTCGAGAATGACTATCCGGAAGTGGATTTCGAGGTGACGAGGGACCAGACCCAGTTGCTGGACTATTCTATCAGGAATCTCATGCAGAACATCATACTCGGCGTGCTTCTCGCCTGCATCGTGATATTCCTGTTCATGCTGGATTTCAGGTCTCCGGCCCTGGTATGCCTTACGATGCCGGTTGCCCTGATATTCTCCATGGCGGTTTTCTATGTAGCGGGACTGACATTGAACATCATTTCCCTTGCGGGACTTCTGCTCGGCGTGGGAATGATGGCGGACAATACCATTGTCCTCGTGGACAATATCACGGCGAGGTGGCAGCGCGGCGACTCTTTGCGTGAAGCCGTGCTGAAGGGTACAGGCGAGGTGGTCGGGCCAATGCTCAGCTCGATTCTGACTACCTGCGCGGTCTTCATACCTCTCGTGTTCGTGAACGGAATGGCCGGGGCGCTGTTCTATGACCAGGCCATGTCGGTGACCATTGTCCTCCTGACTTCCTATCTCGTCACCGTGACCATAATCCCGGTCTTCTACTGGTGCTGGTACAGGGGCATGCCGTCGTTCAGGCCGGCAAGGGCTTTGGAACGCTTTTCCGTGCACGGGGCGATGTTGCAGATGGAGGACAGGTGCGTGAACTGGTTCATGAGACACAGGGTGGTCGCCTGGGGTATCCTGGTGATTGCGTTTGTCGGTATTGCATTCTGTTTCAAGTATATGCCCAAGGAGCAGCTGCCTCCTGTCACATATACCGAGACCATATTGAAAGTGGACTGGAACGAGCAGGTTTCATTGGACGAGAACGAGGCGAGGGTGGCTCGTGTGGAGTCTCTGATAGGGGACAGGGTGAGGCAGGTGACTTCGCTTGTGGGAATCCAGCAGTTCGTGCTTGGGCATAGCGGAGATCTTGGCGCGTCCGAGGCTTCGGTATATATCAATTGCGAGGATGACAAGGTGCTCGCGGAGGTCAAGGCTTCGCTTACAGATTTCCTGTCTATGGAATATCCTGCAGCGGAGTACTCTTTCGAGGTGTCAGGCAATATTTTCGACATGATTTTCGGCAATCAGGAGGCCGAACTCATAGCGCGGCTTCGTCCGGTCTCTTCTCCTGAGATAGAGACAGAACGTCTACGGTTCGCACTTTCGGACATCCGGAAGGCTCTCCCGGGAGTGACCGTGCAGGATGTTCCGGTGAAGACCGACATGCTTTTCATTGCAGATCCGGATCTCATGGCTCTTTACGGAATAAGTTATTCGGAGATTTCTTCCGCCCTGAAGAAAGCCATGTCCCAGAATCATCTGTTCTCCATAGTACAGGGTACGAGGACTCTTCCCGTGGTGACCGGTACCGACAAGGAGAGTCTGTGGGACATTCTGAAAGATACATATATCAAGAAGGGAGATACTCGGGTGCCTGTGTCCGGGCTCATGAGGCAGACTTATGTGGAGGACATGAAGATGATTGTCTCCGGAGTGGAGGGCAATTATTATCCGGTGGCTCTCGATGTGCCGCAGAAGGATGTTCCGGCTGTGATGAAGGCGGTTTCCTCGGCACTTGATGAAAGGCGGGATTTTGAGGCCGGCTTCTCGGGTGCATGGTTCTCGAGCAGGGAGATGACAGGCCAGCTCGTGGTGATTTTCATCATTGCGGTGATTCTGCTGTATCTAATCCTGGCTTCGCAGTTCGAGTCTCTTCTCCAGCCTCTCCTGATAATGTCAGAGATCGTGGTGGATGTATTCTCCGCTCTCCTGGTCCTCTGGATCATGGGCGTGTCGATAAATCTGATGTCTCTCATCGGACTTGTGGTAGTGAGCGGTATCGTCATCAATGACTCGATACTTAAAGTGGACACTATCAACAGGTTGCGCAAGGACGGAATGGAATTGAAGCATGCAGTGGTGGAGGCGAGCGGGCGCAGGATGAAGGCCATCATAATGACTTCCCTCACCACCATACTCGCAGTGGCACCGTTCCTGTCGAGGGGCAATATGGGTGATGACCTGCAGTATCCTATGTCTCTTGTTATCATCGTCGGAATGACGGTCGGCACCATGGTCAGCTTATTCGTGCTGCCGGCATTGTATTATTCGGTTTACAGGCATAAGGAACATAAATCATGAAGCGGAGCATCTCGCCTTTTTCGGTTGTCCTGATTGCTGTGGCGTTGTCGGTCGTAGGCATCGCCTCGCTCCGGATGCTTTCCATCCAGCACAAGCCTTCAGATCCGGGTTCTTCCATCCGGGTCAGCTGGTCCATGAGCGGGGCGTCTGCAGAACTGATTGAGGCTGAGGTTACTTCGAAGATAGAAGGAGTGCTTTCCGGGTTGTCCGGATGTTCGGGGACTTCGTCGGTATCGCGAAAGGGGTCCGGAGAGGTCAATGTCTCTTTTGCCAAGGGTACTGACATGGCTGCGGCACGTTTCGATGTGGCTTCCGCTGTCCGGAACATATATATGAGCCTTCCCGACAATGTCACATATCCTTCCATTTCGCTGAATGCGGGAGGAGGGAAGAGCGTGACGGCTGTCACTTATCTGCTGAAGGGCAGTCTTCCGTCGAGGCAGATACAGAAATATGCAGAGAATTCGATATTGACTCCGCTTTCCCGTGTCGAGGGTGTGGACAAGGTGCAGATTTCGGGAGGAACTCCTTTCCACTGGGTCATTACATTTGATTCCGAGCGTGTCAAGTCGTTGGGAATCAAGGCTTCGGAAATCCAGTCTGCGTTCTCTGCCTATTATTCGGACAATGTCATTGGCCTGACTGACAGTGATGACGGAAACCATAGCCTCATGGCTGTCAGGCTCGCGTTCAGGGACAATTCCGGAGATGATCCCGATTTCGGTTCGATTCCGGTGAAGAAGTCCGGGGACAAGGTGGTGTATCTTTCGGATATCGCTACGTGGAGGTACGAGGAGTCGCTGCCGTCAAGCTATTACAGAATCAACGGCCTGAATACCGTGACTCTCAATGTGACATTGGCTCCGGCCGCCAATCTTCTGACCACTGTCTCCGCGGTGAAGAATCTGATGGCCGGGCTGCAGGACAGTTTCCCGCAGGAGATTACTGCATCAATCGGCTATGATGCTTCGGAATATGTCTCAGGAGAATTGAAGAAGATTTATGTCCGGACAGGTCTCTGCCTTCTTATCCTGCTGCTGTTCGTCTTCCTCGTGAACCATTCGTGGCGGAATATGCTTGTGATGGCTTTGACATTGGCTGTGAACCTGTTGATTTCCATTGCGATATACGCATTCTCCGGCATTACCGTACATATTTATACCCTTGCCGGCATCACGGTCTCCCTCGGCATTGTCATAGACACGTCCATCGTGATGATAGACCATTATTCCTATTGGAAGAACAGGGGAGCGTTCCCTGACATGGTGGCTGCCGTGCTGACGACTGTGGGAGCTCTGCTCCTGATTCTCCTGCTGCCTGAGTCGGAGAGGGGGAATCTCACGGATTTCATCTGGGTGATTGTCATCAATCTGTCGGTTTCCTTGGTGGTTTCGTATTTCTTCATTCCGGCGCTGATGCATTATATCCCGATTCTGAGGACGTCCTATTCTTTCTCGCTGAAGAGGCGCCGCATGGTGCTGAAATGGAACCGGCTCTATTCCAGGTATATAGGATGGGGAGTGCGGCACAGGTGGGTGTATGTCGTGCTGTTCATCATTGCGTTCGGCATTCCGCTTTTCCTCATTCCTGCACCGAAGGACAAGGAGAGGGGCAAGTTCTATGAAAAGGTTGTCCGCCCCGTGGTGTCGTGGGCTCCGTATGCGAACAACAGGAATGTCATCGACAAGTATCTCGGTTCGACTTTCGGGCTGTTCAGCAAGTCTTTGGACAGGTCCAATTTCTACCGTGAGCCTCAGAAGACGGTTCTGCATATCAATGCCGGTATGCTCGAGGGTTGTTCCGTGCAGCAGTTGAACGAAGTGGTGAAGTCGATGGAGAATTATCTGGCGTCGTTTGACGAGATTTCGCTTTTCACCACGAGGGTGACTTCGTATGACAATGCTGTCATAGACGTGGAGTTCAAGCCGGAGTACCTGAATACCGGGTTCCCGTCCAGCCTGAAGGCGCAGGTCACTTCCATGGCAATCAATTTCGGCGGGGCGAACTGGAGGGTTTACGGTGTGGATGACCAGTATTTCAACAACAATATCGTCTCCAACGGCAAGTCGCACAGAATCATATTGAAAGGCTACAATTACCGGCAGCTGTATTCTTATGCGGAGGACCTGGTGGAGAGCCTTTCGAAGAATTCGAGGGTGTCTGCTCCGGAAATCTGGGCCGGAGGTTATTACGGCAGGCCGGCCATCGAGTTCGCTCTTGATTATGATTTCGAGAAGATTTCTGTGGAGGGCGTGAATCCGTACAAGTATTACAATGAGCTTCAGTCCCTGCTGTATGACAATGAGATAGGTCATGCCCAGGGGGACGGGGAGCGGGTCAGCGTGGAACTGAAGTCTTCGGATACTGACAAGTTCGATTTGTGGCATGTGCTGAACGAGCCTGTGTCCGTGGATTCTTCGAAGGTGACTCTCAATGATGTGGGTAGCATCGTGAAGAAATTGTCGGGCATCGAAATCAAGAAGAACAATCAGTCGTACGAACTGAATGTATGTTTCGATTTTGTGGGGAGCTATGAGCTGTCGAAGAAGTTCATAGGCAAGCAGGTGACGTATCTGAACGAGGAGGTGCTTCCTGTGGGGTTCAAGGCCGAGTCGCCGTCATGGGGCTGGTTCGAGAGGAACAAGGACAGGTATGCCTGGCTTATCCTGTTGATAATCGTGGTGATTTATGTGATGCTGGCAATGGCATTCGAGTCTTACAGGTATCCGTTTGCCGTGATATTCATGATTCCGGTATCTTTCATCGGGCTTTTCTTAGTGTTCGGCTTGAGTGATTTCTCGTTCGACCAGGGCGGTTTCGCCGCGTTCGTGATGTTGTGCGGGATCGTGGTCAATGCCGGTATTTATCTGATAAATACTTATAAGTCAATGCGTAATGCTGACGATGATATAAGGCGTTACGTGAAGGCCTACAACCATAAAATCAATCCGATAATGCTGACAATCTCGTCGACTGTCCTCGGTCTCCTGCCGTTCCTTTCCGACGGTCCCGAGGAGGTCTTCTGGTTCGATTTTGCCATCGGTACCATCTCCGGCATGGTCTTCTCCGTCATTGCCCTCATCTTCATACTTCCGGCCTTTGTCATCCGTCCGCCACGGCGCTCCCGCCGGTTCTGATTCCATCCCGACCTGATGCCCTCTTCTGATGTCATCCCGACCGTATGCCTTCTTCTCATGTCATCTCGACCGCGCGAAGCGAGTGGAGAGATCTCCTCACCTCAAACTCTTTGCCGCCGACTGTCCTGCAAGGAATCCTGTCGAGAATGCTATATGCAGATTGTACCCTCCCGTGTCGGCGTCGATGTCAAGCAACTCTCCGCAGACATAAAGCCCCTTGACCTTGCGCGACTCCATTGTCTTCTGGATTATCTCCTCCCCGGAAACTCCTCCCGCCGTGATTACGCACCTTTCGTATCCCACGTGTCCCTCAAGGTCGAATGTCCAGTCTGTCAACGAATTAACCAATGAATTGAGTTTCAGAGTCTCACGCCCGTTCTTGCCGCTGAATACGGAAGGATTGCATTTGAGGAATCCCTGGACCAGTTCCCAGGGCATCAGCTTGCCGAGGAGAATCTTGCCGGCCTGCCTTTCGGATTTGCCCTTGCTGCGCGGATCGGACTTGATTTCTTTCCATAACCCGTTGATCCGTGCCGTCAATTCTGCCTTGTCAACCCCCGGCTTGAGATTGATGCCCAGCGACACCTTTCCGCCGTTGATCATTGCCTTCACGGCATTCCTGCTCACTGCGAATCCGATAGGACCCTCGATGCCTCCGTCCGTGAAGTCCAGATCCCCTTCCGCTTCCTGAACCTGGTTGCCGTTAACCTTGAGTGTCAGCCCTACGTTTTTCAGCTGGATTCCGCACAAGGCAGACCCGAGAGCGGACAGTTCGCAGCTCCTGTCAATATGGGTCTGTGAGAAGCGTCCCTCCTCCGGATTGTTTCCGGTCAGTTTGTAGCCTTTAGGGACGAGGGCGGTCAACGACGGGAAACAGTTCTTGATTTCCATTCCCATTTCCTTGGCGAACCGGTAGCCGTCTCCTGTGGAGCCTGTGGAAGGGTAGGAGAGTCCGCCGGTTGCCAATATCAGCCTGCTTGCCGAAAACTCGCTTCCGTCAGTGCAGGTGACTGCGAAAAGACTCTCTCCGAATTCTTCCTCGAATCCTATCTGGCCGACTTCCGAACCGGTCCTGACCGTGGCGCCGCTCCTGATGGCTGCATTGTACAATGTATCAACGACATCCATTGACTTGTGGGAGTGCGGGAACGCCCTGTCTCCACGTTCGATGTCCACCTCGAGACCTTCGCTCCGGAAGAAATCCGCAAGGGCTTCCGGGGTGAGATTGTAGAATGCAGGCCTGAGCAGATTCGAATTGGCCCGCACGTGCGGCGAAAACGATGCCCAGTCTTTCATGTTGGTGAAATTGCATCGCCCCTTGCCTGTGATGACGATTTTCCGTCCCGGTCTCGGCATTTTCTCAAGCACGAGAATCCTCAGCCTTTCTTTGAAAATCTCCGCGCATCCTGCCTGCTTTCCGCCGGCAGCCTGTTTGCCACTTGCTCGTCCTGCTCCCACGGCAGCCATCAGTCCCGCCGCTCCGCCTCCTATGATTATTATGTCGTAATGCATTATTCTCCCATTTTTACAAAAATCGCAATTTTTTCGGGAAATATAATGACTTTCGGAAAAAAGACATTATATTTGTAGTCTCAAATGCCACTTTAGCTCAGTTGGTAGAGCAGCTCATTCGTAATGAGCAGGTCGAGGGTTCGAACCCCTTGAGTGGCTCCGGGGAAAGTCGTACACGACCAGCTCCCTCTGAATTCCCCCAGGGCCGGAAGGCAGCAAGGGCAGGAGGTTGTAGCGGTGCGATGTGCCAAGCTTTCCCTTTTTTCGTGCCCGTATCTCAAGGAATCTGTCAAAATTTCGCTTTTTTATTTGCTATTTCAAATATTAATTTGTTATTTAGAGAAAAATATCTGCATTAATACTAAAACCGGAAACACCTAACATCGATTAGATATGATTAGATATTCAGTAATGTGGAAGTTCAAGCCATCAGATGGCAGGACTCCGAAGGAAACAGCGGAAGATGTCAAAGAAAAATATGAGTCCCTCAAGGGATTGATCCCTGGGCTTCTGAACATCGAGGTCGGCATCAACAGAAATGATTCTGCGACCACTTATGATGCCATTATGATAGCCGACTTTGAAAGCTGGAAAGCTCTTGCAGACTACAAGGCGGACACCTTGAGGGACAATGTAAGGGAATATGCCGACAATCTTGCGGAAAGTCGCGTGAGAGTCGAATACGAAAGATAGGCGGAGCAGAACTCCCTTATAGAAGCCGACCCGCTTCCGGGCCGGTTTCTTTTTGTAATGCTTAGAGCGGCGCTATGGTTGCCGGAGGGCTCTGCAAGAGTTCCGCTTCGCTCCATCCACCCTTCGGAACTTCGTCCCTTCGGGAGCCGCTCACAAGGCCGCGGCCGGCCATGCTCTTGCAGAGCCCTCCGGCAACCATACAACAATAGAAGAGGAATATTGCCGTCCGCGGCCTTGTTGGGACAATCCATATTGAAATTCTAAAACTCTTTCGTATATTCGTAGTTTAAAAGACATCTACGGACAGATGAGAAAATACAGGGACTCCATAAGGAACTTCAAGCTGACCCTCAGGATGAAACTCGTCCTGAGCCTCAGTTCGATAGCCGTCATCCTTCTCGTGTCGAGCTTCATTTCCATAATGGAATACAGCAGGATGAGCAACTACGTTTCCGACCTCATCGGGGCCAACATCGGAAGCATCAACGCCTCCCAGCGCCTCGCCAATGCGGCCAACGACTACAACCTCGCAATCCTTGCAGTCATAGGGGACCACACTTCCGGACGCCTTCCGGAACTCCGCCAGGATGAATTCCTTGCACATTGCGACAGCCTGAAGGCCTCCATCTCCTCGGAGAAGACCCTTCCGCTCGCCGACTCGGTCCTCTATTCTTATTCAGCCTTCATGCTCACCTCGCTTGAGCTTCCGCAGACCCTCCTCTCAGGCTTTACCGATGCCAGGAAATGGTATTTCGAACGCCTGCAGCCGAAATACAACAGGCTCCGCTACGACATTTCAGTGCTGAACGAGGCCGTTTACAAGGAACTCCAGCACAACTCCGCCACATTCGAGAGGGGATTCTACCGCAGTATCATTCCGGGAGCCGTGGCAGTTGCCGTCGGACTTCTCATGGTATTGATGCTCATGTTCTTCCTCATGGTCTATTATGTCAATCCGATATACAGGATGCTCGCGGGTCTCGAGAATTACCGCTCGACCGGGGCCAAATACAATTATGACTTCGACGGGGATGACCAGCTTTCCGAACTCAACAGCGGCATAACCGAAATCGCGAGGGAAAACGCCCAGCTCCGAAAGAGGAACAAGGCTCTCCGCGATGCCGCCATGGAGAAACGGGACCAGGCAGCTGGCAATCATGAAAACGCCCGATGATACCGGAATGATTCAGTAAAACAGGAGGAAGGGGATGAATTTCAAAGTCATATCCAGAAACGTGGGGTTCGCACTTCTCACAAGCGCGTTCTTCATGTTCCTGTCCATCCTCGTATCCCTCGCCAATGGCAATGACAGCGCCCTTGCCGCATTGAGCATCAGCTTCGTGATAACATTCATGGTCGGTTTCTTCCCGTTCATTTTCGTAAGGAGTTCCGACACCATCACCCTCAAGGACGGCTTCATGATAATTGTCCTGTCCTGGTCATTGTCATTCATATTCGGAATGCTGCCGTACGTCCTCTGGGGCGGTCCATTCACGGTCATAAACGCTTTCTTCGAGTCCGTCTCCGGCTATACCACCACGGGCGCAACAATACTCGAGAACGTCGAGGCTCTCCCGAACAGCCTCCTCTTCTGGCGTTCCTCCACGCATTTCATCGGAGGACTCGGAGTCGTAGTTTTCCTGCTGCTGATTATCCCGTCATCCAGCCCGGTAAGACTGAGACTTACCAACCTCGAAATCTCGTCCCTGTCCCGAGAAGGCTACAGGTCGAGGGCCAACAAGACCGTAATTATCTATTCCTCAGTATATTTCGGCCTTGCCCTAACATCCTTCCTCTCATATTGGGTAGCGGGAATGTCCGCCTTCGACGCAATAAACCATGCGTTCAGCGTCTGCGCCACGGGCGGATTCAGTACAAGGAATCTCTCCATAGGGGCCTACAATTCTTCGGTAATCAATGCTGTGACCATCGTATTCATGTTCCTGTGTTCGGTACATTTCGGGAGTCTTTTCATGACCGTGGTTACCAGGAGCCTCAAGCCGCTGAACACACCGGTATTCAAATATTACGTATCTACTGTCGTGGTTGCGTGCCTGATTGTATCGTTGACCCTCCGCATAGGTGATGCCGGACTTAACTTGGGTGGTGCCTTCGAGCAGGGAATATTCCATACTTTGTCTTTCGTTTCCACCACCGGTTTTGCCATAGGTGACAACAATACATGGCCGGCATTCGCAAATGTGATAATGCTCTTCCTCGGACTCCAGTGCGGCATGGCCGGTTCCACTGTCGGTGGAATCAAGGCGGACAGGCTCTATCTCCTTTTCAAGTCCATCTCCCAGCAGGTCAAACATGTCCTGCACCCGTCTTCCATCAACCAGATACATGTCAGGAATCATATCATACGCATCGAGGAAGTATTCCCGCACCTCCTCTTCATCGGGCTTTACATGCTGCTGCTATGTCTCTCCACTGCATTGACCGTTCTTTCGGGAATGGACGGCACCAATGCATTATATGCTTCTGTATCATGCCTCAGCAATGTCGGCCCTGCCATCGGGGACATGGGAACGCTCGGCAATTTCAACGGTATTACGGCAATGTCAAAGTTCATCCTCAGCCTCGACATGTTCGTTGGCAGGCTCGAGATATATCCGGTACTTGCCGCGATAATGATGGTCTTCAGAATCGGCAAGAGGTGATATGGGACGTTCTGATTTCTTGTACGGCAGCTTCAGGAGCCATTTCAGGTACGAGCCTACCTCCTGCCAGGACTCCCTTTTCAGGGATGTGGCCGATTTCCTTACAGGTGATGAGTGGGACATATTGACTGTCAACGGATATGCCGGCACCGGCAAGACTACTGCTGTGTCGGCCGTGATTGCCTCCATGAACGAATTCAAGGTGCCGGTCGTGCTTCTCGCACCGACGGGAAGGGCCGCCAAGGTCCTGTCCCTGTATTCCGGCCGGCCTGCCTCTACGATACACAAACATATTTACAGGCAGCGTTCGGTCGGTACTGACGGATTCGGACAGTTCACCCTCTCTCCCAATAAGCTGAAGGACGCCCTTTTCATTGTGGACGAGGTCTCTCTCATAGGTCTTGACGACGGAGGCCGTCAGTCTTCGGCGTCATTCGGAACTGGAAATCTTCTCGAAGACCTCGTGACGTTTGTCCGCAACGGGGCCGGCTGCCGCCTGATGATGATAGGGGATTCCGCCCAGTTGCCTCCTGTCGGGCATGAATACAGTCCGGCATTGGCTCCGGAGTACATGGACCGTTTCGGCGGCGTCTTCCATTCCTCGCTGACCACGGTGGTGAGGCAGAAGGGAGAATCCGGGATATTGTACAATGCAACATTGCTCCGCACCGCCATTGCCGAGGACCTCGAGTCGGGCGGGACACTTTTCCCTGTGGATATGCTCGAACTTTCCACAGACGGATTCGAGGATGTATGCAGAATTTCAGGCGGGGAGCTCACGGAGGCCCTTTCTGATGCTTACGACAGATACGGGGATGACGAGACGATAGTCCTCTGCCGTTCGAACAAGAGGGCGAACCGGTACAATGCCGGGATACGCGGGGCGGTCCAGTACAAGGAGGAAAGTCTCGTAAGGGGAGACAAACTGATGGTGGTCAAGAATTGCTACCAGTTCACCGAAGGTGTGGAGAAACTCGACTACATAGCCAATGGAGATATGGTCAAATTGGTGGCTATCAGTCATTTCGAGGAAAGGTACGGACTGCATTTCGCCGATGCGGAACTGTCTTTTCCGGATTATGACGGGCAGGAAATCACCGCCAAGGTATGCCTCGACACGCTTGCTTCCGAATCGGCTTCCCTGACATACGAGCAGCAGAATGCCCTGTATCAGGGAGTCAGCGAGGACTATGCCCATCTTTCCACCAAGAAGAAGCGTTACGAGGCGGTCAGGGAGGACCCTTATTTCAATGCTCTCCAGCTGAAATACGCCAATGCCATCACATGCCACAAGTCCCAGGGAGGACAATGGAAATGTGTCTTTATCGACAATCCGTTCTGGCAGGAGGAGTTTTCGGTGGATGACTACAAATGGCTCTACACCGCCCTGACCCGGGCTGTGGAGAAAGTATATCTCGTGAATTTCAAGGACAATTATTTCGTATGATGAGAATATCAATATCATTCTGGAGGTTCATGACGACCTCCGCGGCTGCTGCTCTGGCAGCCATCTGCGTTTCTGCGCAGGAATTCGAAAAGGTTCCGTATTTCTGGAAATGGACCGCTCCGGACGAGGTGGTCTTCTCATATGACGGCACGTACACCGATGATGCGGCGTTTTCCGTACGCTGTCCTTCCATGAAGGTCAGGCAGGGAGTTTCAGCCCCGGAGAAATTCGCAGGATTTCCGATAAAACCGGAAGGCGCCGTGAACCTGACATTCTCCCCGGATTCGTCCAAGCTTGCATTTACGAAGGCAAATGACCTGTATGTCATTGATATAGCTACAGGAGAGGAGACTCGTCTGACATCCGACGGGTCGGACCTCATATTGAACGGATATGCTTCATGGGTGTATTATGAGGAGATTTTCGGCAGGCCTTCAAGGTACCGTGCTTTCTGGTGGTCGCCGGATTCGAAGAAGATCGGATTCTACAGGTTCGACAATTCCGAAGTGCCGATGTTTCCTATCTATTCTCCTTTCGGGCAGGACGGTTCGCTGAACAGGACCAGATATCCGAAGGCGGGGGAGCCTAATCCTCCGGTCCGCATCGGCATTGCCCCGGTTGACGGCAGCGGCATTGTATGGGCGGATTTCGAAGATGACGGCGAACAGTATTTCGGGACACCGTTCTGGGGAGCCGACAGCAGGGAATTCTTCGTTTCGCGTGAGCCGAGGATCCAGAATACCCTGGACCTGTACAGCGTTTCGGCAGAGGACGGTTCGAAGAAACATATCTATCATGAGGAATACAAGACCTGGCTTGACTGGATTGACGGGATGATTTTCACGTCAGAAGGTCTTTATATGGCAAGGAGTTTCGAGACTGGCTGGCAGCAGATTTATTTCCTGTCATACGACGGGAAGACCCTCAGGAGAATCACGGACGGGCCTAACTGGAGAATCTCCCTGCTGAGGGTGGACGAGGCCAGCGGAGACGTGTATTTCACGGCATGCAGGGACGCTTCCGTGCGCCAGTGCCTGTACAAGGCTGATTCTGAAGGAAATATCAAGGCATTGACTGACACGTCCCTGAATGTGACGGGTGTGAAATTCTCCCCGGACGGTCGCTATTTCGCAGCATCGCTTTCGAATTACACAACTCCTCTCCAGGTATGGATTTATGAGACGGACAAAGCCGACGTGGCATGGAAGGCGAGACGTGCTGCGGATGCGGACAGGAGGGAGGCTATGGCGAAAGGCAGGGCCCCGAGGCGTTATCCGGCAATGCCGGCAAGGTCAGCTTACAAGGTGGCGGATATGGCCGGCCCGGATTTCAATCCGTCAGCTTATGCCCTCCCGCAGCTCGTTTATATTGAAAATGACAGGCTCAGGCTGCCGGCATGCATAGTATATCCGAAAGATTTCGACCCTTCGCGCAAATATCCTGTTCACGTGGACATATACGGAGGACCTGACACTCCTATGGTGAGGGATCGCTGGATTCGTCCTTCAGAGTCCAACCAGTGGTGGTCGGAGAACGGAATTATCCAGATTACTGCTGACTGCCGTGCCGCCGGACATAACGGAAGGGAAGGTCTCGACCAGATTTACAGGCATCTGAATACAGTTGAGGTTGAGGATTTCAAGGCCTGGGCGGCATGGCTCCAGTCCCTGCCTTACGTGCAGCCTGACAAGATCGGCGTGGAAGGATTCTCGTTCGGAGGCACCATGACGACAATGCTGCTCTTCACTGCATCGGATTATTTCCATTACGGCATCGCCGGCGGCGGAGTATATGACTGGTGCTTGTACGACAGCCATTACACAGAGCGTTTCATGGAGACTCCTCAGACCAATCCGGAAGGCTATGCCGGCTCGAGGGTCATCAGCCACGTGTCGTCGTATCCTGTTGAGAATGAATTCACTCCTGGTGTTGAGCCGGTGATGCTGAAGGTTACGCACGGGACCGGTGACGACAATGTGCATTTCCAGAATACCCTCCAGCTCATCGACGAGATGCAGAAGCAGGGAAAGAAGTTCGAGTTCATGATTTATCCTGACGGAATGCATGGCTACCGGGGCTATCAGGGTCAGCATTTCGAGAACGAGAACAGGGCCTTCTGGCTGAAGTATCTCTGCGGAAAATGAACTTTCAGGGAACAATCTTCGGATAATTCCTGAAAAATGATTATATTTGTACGATTATGTGGTGCAGTGGGCTTAGTTTGAAAAGAGCCTCTCCATGCACCGGGATTGACAAATTGAAACGAAGATAAATCGATGGAAGAAAACGAAAAGATGCGCGAGGCCGAGGAAAAATATTCCGCAGGCAGTATCCAGGTCCTCGAGGGACTGGAGGCAGTGAGGAAAAGGCCTTCAATGTACATCGGCGATGTAGGTGTAAGAGGACTTCATCACCTTGTTTATGAGGTGGTTGACAATAGTATTGACGAGGCTATGGCCGGTTTCTGCGACCATATCGAAGTCACGATTACGGAAGACAACTCGATCAGTGTCAGGGACAACGGACGAGGCATTCCGGTGGACATGCATCCGAAGGAGCACAGGTCCGCCCTCGAGGTGGTCCTCACGGTGCTACATGCCGGCGGCAAGTTCAACAAGGACAGCTACAAGGTCTCCGGTGGTCTTCACGGAGTAGGCGTTTCCTGCGTGAATGCGCTTTCAGACCTCCTTGTCGCAGAAGTGCACAGGGACGGCAAGGTGCATCAGCAGAAGTACAGCAAGGGCAAGCCGACCACGTCAGTGGAAGTCGTAGGCGAGTGCCATGATACCGGTACAATCATTACTTTCCATCCTGACCCGGAGATTTTCACCACCACGACTGTATATGATTATGACACTCTCGCAAGCAGGATGCGCGAACTCGCGTTCCTGAACAAGGGAATCCATATCACCCTGACTGACAAGAGGACTCTTGTGGACGAGTACAAGACCGACGAGAACGGCAATTATTCCCCTACAGGGAACCAGGTGTACAAGTCTGCGGTGTTCTATTCACAGGAAGGTCTCAAGGAATTCATCCAGTATCTCGACGCAAATGCAGAGGAACTCATTCCCGAGCCTGTCTGCGTGACTGCCGACAAGATAATTCCGATTGACATTGCTCTCCAGTACAATACCGGATACAAGGAGACGATTCTCTCCTATGTGAACAATATCCATACAATCGAGGGCGGAACACATCTGCAGGGCTTCAAGATGGGCCTTTCCAGGTCCCTGAGGAACTATGCGGACAAGAACAAGCTTCTCGAGAAGGTCAAGGTGGAGCTCTCGCAGGAGGATTTCCGTGAGGGTCTCACCGCTGTGGTTTCCGTGAAGGTGGCTGAGCCTCAGTTCGAGGGCCAGACCAAGACCAAGCTCGGAAACAGCGAGGTGACATCAGTGGTCTCACAGGCCACGTCAGCCGCCATGGACCAGTATCTTGAGGAGAATCCGAAGTTCGCCAAGATCATCATAGAGAAGGTGATTCTTGCCGCAACTGCCAGGACTGCAGCGAGAAAGGCCCGCGAGATGGTGCAGCGCAAGACAGTGATGTCGGGTGCCGGAATGCCGGGCAAGCTTGCCGACTGCTCCGAGCGCAATCCGGAGAAATGCGAGCTCTTCCTCGTCGAGGGAGATTCTGCAGGCGGTACCGCAAAGCAGGGCCGTGACAGGCGAATCCAGGCCATTCTTCCTCTGAGGGGAAAGATTCTCAATGTCGAGAAGGCTGCCGAGGACAGGGCTTTCGACAGCGAGGAAATCAGGAACATATACACGGCTCTCGGAGTCACTGTTGCACAGGAGGACGAGAACGGAGAGAAGAGAATGGACCTGAGCAAGTTGCGTTATCACAAGGTCATCATCATGACCGATGCCGATGTCGACGGAAGCCATATCGCCACCCTGATTCTTACATTCTTCTTCAGGTACATGCTCGATCTCATCCGCAACGGATATGTCTATCTCGCCACACCTCCTCTCTATCTCGTGAAGAAAGGCAAGGAAGAGATATATTGCTGGACCGACGAGCAGCGTGCGGAGGCTACCCAGAAGCTCGGCAAGGGCACTGACAAGGGCGTGACCGTGCAGCGTTACAAAGGTCTCGGTGAGATGAGCGACCAGCAGCTCTGGGATACCACCATGGACCCGGACAAGAGGAGGCTGCGCAAAATCACCATCGACAATGCTGCAGAGGCAGAAAGGACATTCTCCATGCTCATGGGAGACGATGTGCCGCCACGCAGGCAGTTCATCGAGGAGAACGCGCATTATGCAAATATCGACGCATAGCGGACTCCGGATGGGAAAGTGACGTTAGTATTAAATCGACCAATATTAAAATTCATACGATATGTTAGACATTTTTGACAGAATTGAGAGAGACTCAGGCGGTCCTATCGGCCAGTATTTCGACCAGGCTTACGGTTATTACATGTATCCGCGCCTTGAAGGGGAGCTCGGGCCGCACATGATCTTCAACGGGAAACCTGTCCTTAACTGGAGTCTTAACAATTATCTCGGCCTTGCCAACCATCCTGAGGTACGCAAAGCCGATGCGGAAGCTGCCGCTGAATGGGGACTTGCCTATCCTATGGGAGCCCGCATGCTTTCAGGAAACACGAGATACCACGAGAAGCTCGAGAAGATGTTCGCCGACTTCGAAAAGAAGGAAGATGCATTCCTCTACAATTTCGGATATCAGGGAATCGTCTCCACGATTGACGCGCTCACGTCACGTCACGATGTCATCGTTTATGATGCCGAGTGCCATGCATGTCTCCTGGACGGTATCCGTCTCCATCTCGGAAGCAAATACAAATATCGTCACAACAATATTGCAGACTGCGAGAAGGTGCTTGCGAAAGCATGTGCCGAGGCTGATGCCAACGGAGGCGGAGTGCTTCTCATCACCGAAGGCGTTTACGGAATGACCGGAGCTCTCGGCAAGCTCGACAAGATTGCAGCGCTCAAGAAGAAATACAATTTCCGCATAATGATCGATGACGCTCACGGATTCGGTCTTCTCGGCGAGCACGGACGCGGTACTTCCGAGGCCCTGGGCTGCATGGACGAGATTGACCTCTATATCGGAGCGTTCGCCAAGTCAATGGCTTCCATCGGCGGATTCGTTGCAGGTCCTCACAAGATTATCAATTATCTTCGTGCGAACATGCGTTCCCAGATGTATGCGAAGTCACAGCCTATGCCGCTCGTTATCGGAAATACCAAGCGTCTTGAAATCATCATGTCACCGGAGGGCGACGAGCTCAGGAAGAAATGCTGGCAGATCACCCATGCCATACAGGACGGCTTCCGCAAGGAGGGATTCGATATCGGAGAGGCAGAGGCCTGCGTGACCCCGGTACACATCAAGGGCGGTGTGGCACAGGCTACCAAGATGGCCAAGGACCTTCGTGAGAACTACCGTATCTTCTGTTCGATGGTCATCTACCCTGTCATCCCTAAGGGCATGGTAATCTTCCGTATCGTCTGCACGGCTTCACACACCATGGAGGATGTTGAGTACACTCTCAATGCCTTCAAGGAGATCAAGGCGAAGCTCGATGCCGGTGCATACGACGGGGATGACATTGCCGCAATGACCGTTGAATAGCAGAAATCTATCCATTAATTCCATTATATGGACAAGGCTTTCTTTAAAGATAAGGTTATAATCATTACAGGAGCCAGCTCGGGAATCGGGTTGGCTTCTGCCAGATTATTCGGGAGCTTCGGGGCCAATGTCGTTATGGCTGCCCGCCACCTCGACGTGCTTGAGAAGGAGGCTCCTTCAGTCAATGCCGATCCTGGCAAGGTGCTCTGCGTCAGGACGGATGTTTCAGTGGAGCAAGATTGCCGCAATCTCGTGGAGCAGACCGTTGCGGAATTCGGCCGTGTGGACATTCTCGTGAACAATGCAGGAATATCCATGCGTGCGATGTTCAAGGATCTCGACCTCAGCGTAATCCACAAGCTGATGGACGTGAATTTCTGGGGCACCGTGAACTGCACCAAGTATGCATTGCCGTATCTCCTTGAGTCAAAGGGCTCTGTAGTAGGCGTGATTTCGATTGCAGGCTATTCCGCCCTGCCTGCGAGGACAGGCTATTCTTCATCTAAATATGCCATACGCGGATTTCTCGACACGATTCGCATTGAGCATCTCTATGACGGGCTTCATGTGATGGTGTTCGCCCCGGGATATACTTCTTCCAATGTCAGGAATGCCGCCCTCACAGCCGACGGTTCGGCACAGGGGGAGACCCCGCTCGACGAGGGCAAGCTGATGTCGGCAGAGGAATGTGCGATGTATCTTGCAAAGGGGCTGCGGAAGCGCAAGGCGGAGATGATCCTGACCGGGCTTGGCAAGGTTACAGTGCTGGCACACAGGCTGTTTCCGAGACTTACGGACAAGCTGACTTACAGTTTCATTGCCCGCGAAGCCGGAAGTCCTTTCCACAAGTGAGGATGAGTGTTTAAATACATAATATCATGGCTAAATCAGGGATTCCGAGAGAACCGAAAATCTATGTTTCTCTTTTTGTGCTCTTTCTTCTGCTCGTGGCGTTGATGCCGCGCACGGGGAAATTCAATTATGACTACAAAAAAGGCTCGCCCTGGGCATACGAGACGCTGATTTCGCAGATTGACTTTCCGATACTCAAGACATCGGAACAGCTTCAGTCAGAGAGGGATGCGGCCGGTTCGAGCGTGATTCCCTATTACCGTTTTTCGGATGAGGTGGCCCAGTCAGTCATAAGGGAGGCGGAAAACCTGAACTATGGCGTGCACAGTTACATGAGGCCCGGCATAGTCGCCTCGCTGACAGCTCTTTATCAGAGGGGTGTCATGGCAGACGAGGCTTCCACAGTGGAGGAGAATATCACTTCTTCGAGTGACATATTGTTCATACAGAAGGACAAGAGGGCTTCCAAGTATCCGGCTTCCGATGTTTTCACCATAACGAGCGCCAGGGCGAGGCTCCTTTCAGACCTCCAGAATTCGTTTCCTTCGGTAAAGGCTGATTCTGTTCTCTCGGCATCAGGACTTTACGAGCTCATGGTCCCGGATCTCACGTATGACAAGGAGACCACGGACCTGGTACATGCAGAGTCGGTTGACTTTATTTCTCCTACGAAGGGATTCGTGAATGCCGGGCAACTGATTGTCACGAAGGGAGAAATTGTGACTGCCGAGATTGCACAGATGCTCGACTCGTACAAGGCTGAATATGAGGTAAGTCTGGGATATAACGGGCCGCGCGCCATGCTCTGGGTCGGAAACTCTCTCATAGCATTGGCCATAGTGCTGATTCTCTTCCTTTCGGTATTTTATACCAATCCTGACATTTTCAAGCAGTTCAACAAATATATCTATCTCCTGTTCATATTCGTCCTGACATCCTTCACGGCCGTCACAGTGGACAGTCTGAATCCGTCGATGCTTTATCTGACGCCGTTCTCGCTCGCTGCACTTTTCCTGTTGGCGTTTTTCAAGAAGAGGGTGGTGCTGCCGGTATATGTGCTGTCACTGCTGCCGCTCCTTATATTCACCCACAACGGAATCGAACTTTTCGTCCTCTATCTCGTGGCGGGAGTCATCACGATGTACGTTTTCCAGTTCTACAACAGGGGCTGGCGCCAGTTCGTCACTGCAGTGATAGTATTTTTTGCATTGCTCCTGACATTCATGGGTTTCAGGCTCATAAACGACGGATCGGCATTCTCGGACTACACATTGATATTGTACCTCTTCATCGGGTCAATGCTTTCTGTTGCCGGTTATCCGCTGATATATCTGATGGAGAAGGTGTTCGGCCTTGTATCCAACAGCAGGCTGCTCGAGCTCTGCGACCCCAACAACAAGCTGCTCAGGATTTTGGCACAGAAGGCTCCGGGTACTTTCCAGCATTCCCTGCAGGTTATGAATCTCTCTGATGCAGTGGCGAGGAGCGTGGACGCCAATGTCCTGCTGGTCCGGGCCGGGGCAATGTATCATGACATAGGCAAGATAGAGAATCCGCAATGTTTCATTGAGAACGAGAGTCTCGGGGCGAAATATCATGCCGGTCTGAAGCCTCTCGAGAGTGCGCGTCTTATCATCAGGCATGTGGCTGACGGAATGCTGCTTGCCTCGAAGTACAATCTTCCGCCGGTAGTGTCGGATTTCATCCTGACTCATCACGGAACTACCTGTACTGCTTATTTTTACAATAAGTATATTGAAGAGGGTGGAGATCCCGACAATGCAGGGGAGTTCTATTACAGGGGACGGAAGCCGTTCACCAAGGAGCAGACCATCGTGATGATTTGCGATACCGTGGAGGCGGCGTCCAGGACATTGAAGGACAATTCTCCTGAGACTTTCGACAAGTTCGTGGAGGGAGTGGTGTCCTCGAAGATCAATGCCGGGCAGTTCGACAATGCGGATATCACCCTGAAGGAAATCACCCGGATCAAGTCCGTCCTGAAGTCATATCTCGCCCAGATTCATCATGAAAGGATAGTTTATCCTAAAAATTGATTATTTACATTTATTTGATTAAATTTGCAGCCTTTCACAAGAATAATATAAAAATTGAAATAAAATGAATATCGTAAAGAATCAGATTGACGATCTCAATCTCCAGCTGACTGTCGAAGTCGCTTACGCGGACTATGCGGAAATCGAGAAGAAGGAACTCAACAAGTGCAGGAAGACTGCGGAGTTCAAGGGCTTCAGGAAGGGAATGGTACCTATGTCCCTTATCCAGAGAGTTTACGGGGAGAGAGTTCTCGGAGAGGCTGTCAACAGAATCCTGTCAGACTCTGTGAACGGCTTCATCAAGGAAAACAATATCAAGATGGTGGGTGAGGCTCTTCCGAGCGAGGACCAGCCGGAGATCGATTGGAAGTCAGGCAATGATTTCACATTCAAGTTCGACATCGCCACCACATCCGAGGTCAATTTCGAACTTTCTGCAGATGACAAGGTCCCTTATTACAATATCACCGTCAGCGACGTGGCAAAGAACGAGATGAAGGACAATCTTCTCCGTCAGTTCGGCTCCCTTACCGAGGCTGAGTCAGCAGGTGAGGAGGATTTCGTCATCGTGGATTTTACACAGGAGGACGGAAAGAATGTTGAAGGTGCTTACGTCGGTGTAAGGAACGTGAACGGCGAGGCCAAGGAGAAATTCCTCGGCGCCAAGGTGGGCGACCAGTTCGACGTCAACGTGAACGAGGCTTTCACTGACGAGACCGACAGGGCTTATATGCTCAAGGTCAAGAAGGAGGAGCTTGAGGGCATCGCTCCTGAGTTCCATGTCACCGTGAAGGAAGTGAAGACATTCGCCCCTGCACAGGAGAGCCAGGAGACCTACGACAAGATTTTCGGAGAGGACAAGGTTCATTCTTCCGAGGAGTTCGACAAGGCTGTCGAGGAGCGTCTCGAGGCCAATTACCGTCAGGAGTCCGACTACAGGTTCTCCAAGGATCTCAGGGAGTATCTCGTGAAGAAAGCCGACATCAGGCTGCCTGAGGAGTTCCTGAAGAGATGGCTGCTCCATATCAACGAGGGCAAATTCTCCATGGAGGAGATTGAGAAAGAGGCACCTGCATTCTTCGAGGATTTCCGCTGGCAGATGGTACGTGACTATCTGATGCAGAAATATTCTCTCAAGATCGAGGAGAACGACATCAATGAGGCTGCTGAGGCTTACGTGGCTTACCAGTACGCTCAGTACGGAATGGGCAATGTTCCTGACACCCTTCTCAAGGACAGCGCCGCACGTGTCCTCAAGGATGAGAACACTGCAAGGAGAATCTATGAGAATGTCGAGAACCAGAAGGTAATTGAGGCTGCCAAGGGCGCTGTTTCCCTCAAGAAGCATAAAGTCTCAGTGGAGAAATTCCGCGAGCTTTAGTACAGCTAACATAAGATTATGATGAAGAGCGAATTCAATAAATTTGCGAATATGGGTCGTGGAATCAGTTCTATGACCCTTCATCGTTATGAATCGGCCCTTGACTCGTACATCAATCCCACCATCATCGAGGAGAGGAAGCTGAATGTGGCCTCAATGGACGTGTTCAGTCGCCTTATGATGGACAGGATAGTGTTCCTCGGGGTTCCGATTGACGATGACGTAGCCAATATCATTCTGGCGCAGCTCCTGTTCCTGGCTTCAAATGACCCGAATGCGGACATTTCATTGTATCTGAATACTCCGGGCGGCCAGGTGTCTTCCGGTCTGGCTATCTATGACACTATGCAGATTATCGAACCTGACGTTGCCACCATATGTACAGGAATGGCTGCGTCAATGGGTTCCGTGCTTCTCTGCGCAGGAGCCAAGGGTAAGCGTTCAGCGTTGCAGCACAGCCGTGTCCTTATACATCAGCCTCTCGGCGGCGCCCAGGGGCAGGCTGCCGACATTCTCATTGCAGCCAAGGAGATTGACAAGACCAGGACAGAGCTTTACAAGATAATTTCAGAGCATTCCGGGCAGCCTTATGAGAAGGTCTTCGCTGATGCCGACAGGGATTTCTGGATGACCTCGGAAGAGGCTCTCGAATATGGCATGGTGGACGAAATCCTTAAAGGCAGGTCAAGGAAATAACAGTTGAAGGAAAGATAGAATCGTGGCAGGAAAGAAGAAGACAACTCGTTATTGCATGTTCTGCGGAAGACCGGAGAACGAGGTTCCGTTCCTTTTCGACGGAATGGATGACACGCATATATGCAGCGACTGCATCACCAATGCTGCAGCATATCTGGATTCGGTATCGAGGCAGTTCAAGCAGGAGCAGGCTCCGGGGCGCATTGAAAAACTGCGCAAGCCGGCTGAGATCAAGGCGTTTCTCGACCAGTATGTCATCGGGCAGGAAAGGGCCAAGAAACTGCTTTCGGTAGCTGTATATAATCATTACAAGCGTATCAACCACAATCTTGTGGACAAGGCTGATGACGGAGTGGAACTGGAGAAGTCCAATATCCTTCTCGTTGGCCCTACCGGAACTGGCAAGACATTGCTGGCCAAGTCTATAGCACGTCTTCTCGATGTGCCGTTCACGATTGTTGATGCGACTGTGCTGACTCAGGCAGGATATGTGGGAGAGGACGTTGAGAGTCTTCTTTCAAGACTCCTGCAGGAAACTGACTACAATCTCGAGAGGGCAGAGAGGGGAATCGTTTTCATCGACGAGATAGACAAGATTGCGAGGAAGGGGGACAATCCTTCCATCACGCGTGACGTGTCTGGCGAAGGCGTGCAGCAGGCTCTTCTGAAACTTCTCGAGGGAAGCGTGGTGAACGTTCCGCCTCAGGGTGGCCGAAAGCATCCGGAACAGGAGTTCATCCATGTCAATACCCAGAACATACTCTTCATTTGCGGAGGAGCATTCGAAGGCATAGAGAGCCGCATTGCACAGAGGCTGAATACCAAGGTGATAGGCTTCGGCGCAGCTGAGAAGCAAAAGGTGGATAAGGATAATCTGCTGAAATATGTCTCTGCAGAGGATCTCCGGGCCTACGGACTCATTCCTGAAATCATCGGCCGTCTTCCGGTCGTGACTTATCTCGACAGCCTCGACAGGGAATCCCTGCTGAGAATCTTGACCGAGCCGAAGAACGCCGTGCTCAAGCAGTATGAGAAACTGTTCGAACTGGACGGAATGAAACTCGTCATCGAAGACGGGGTGAAGGAACTGATTGTGGATACCGCCATCAAGAACAAACTCGGCGCGAGGGGATTGCGTTCCATCTGCGAGAAGATTTTCGATGATGCGATGTTCGAGGCGCCGTCATCAAGGAAAAAGACATTCACCGTGACCCTCGAATATGCAAAGCAGCATATTGAAGCCTAAGTAAACTTAAGGAAGCCGGCCTGAAAGGGTCGGTTTCTTTTATAATATAGAGTGGCATATAGCAGTCGGAGGGCTCCGTCAGAGTTGCGCTTCGCTCCATCCACCCTCGGAACTTCGTTCCTACGGGAACCGCTCATGAGGCCGCGGCCGGCCACACTCTGTCAGAGCCCTCCGACTACTATATTCCTGCGAAACTTGAATTATTAGGGATTTATACTATTTCCCGGCCGAAAGGCATGAGGGAATAGAATGCTATTTTGAAATGCTGGACTCCGAGAGGAATCCCGACAATGGTGATGCAGAATATCAGTCCACATACCACATGGATGATAGCTATCTCCCACCATCCGAGCAGAATCCATATAATATTGAATATCAAGGCAAGACATCCGAAGTCTTCCTTTACTTTGACCTCGTGTCCGAACGGGGCCAGGGCAAACATTCCGAATTTCATCAGCTGGAAACCGAAAGGAATCCCGATGATGGTGATGCAGAGCAGGATGCCTGCAATAATATACAATACAGCGGTCAGAAGGCCTCCGAGAATCAGCCAGAACAGATTTCCGATAAAACTCATAGGATTTTACAATTTTCGACAAAAATACCAAAAAATTTGCACCAAAGGATATTTTGCCGTTACTTTGTCTTGTATTACACGATAAAATTGAACTTATGCATTATCTGAGCAGCGGCCTCATCATCTCTGCCGCTATTATCTGCGCAATTTCAGCGCAGCCTTCTCCTGCAAGGGAAAATCATTATTTCCATTCGTCCGCTGCTGAACTGCAAGACACATCTGCAGCAACTGTACGCCTCGATTCCGTGTCCGTAGTCAGTGCCAGAGTCCCTGTCACTCTCGCCAAGAGCGCCCGCCTTGTGACTGTTCTCGACAGCGCCACGCTTGCTTCACTTCCGGTCGTCAGTGTCAATGACATACTGAAATATTCCGCCGGCGTCGACGTGCGACAGCGGGGAGACATGGGAGCCCAGACTGATATCAGTGTCAGGGGAGGAAGCTATGACCAAATCGCCGTTTTCCTCGACGGAATCAATATCTGCGATCCGCAGACTGGACATAATGCAATGGATTTCCCAGTGGATATCAATGATATTGAGCGTATCGAGATTCTTTCAGGCCCGGCCGGTACGGTCTATGGCTCCTCATCGCTTCTCGGAGCCGTGAACATCGTCACGAAAAAGGCATTGTCGAATTCTGTGTCAGCTCATATCGAAGGCGGTTCCTACGGCTATTTCAACGGGGGCGTCAGTGCCGCAATTGTATCAGGCAGGGTCTCCAACCGGATTTCAGCAAGTTATCTTCGTTCCGACGGTAGCAGCCGCAGTCTCTCCGGAGACCTCAATGCTGACTATGAAGCAGTGAAGGCTTTCTATCAGGGAAGCTACCGTCACAGTGATTTCGACCTCGACTGGCATGCCGGGCTCAGCTCGAGGAATTTCGGCTCCAATACTTTCTACAGTCTGAAGTTTGATGACCAGTTCGAGCATACATTCAAGTCTTTCTTCGCTCTCCAGGCCAGGACCCATGGCTTCATAAAATTCAATCCTTCAGTATATTGGAACCGTTCCCGAGACCGATTCGAACTCTTCCGCGGCAATTCTGCCGCAGTTCCGTTCAACCATCACCGCACCAGTGTATGGGGTGTGAACCTGAACGCATGGTTCGAAACCATTATCGGAAAGACCGCCTTCGGCGCCGAGATGAGAAACGAGGATATCATAAGCACCAATCTCGGCGAATGGCTCAAAGTTCCGGTTGCTATTCCCCATTCTGACACTTCCTACGTCAAGGGCCTTAACCGGACCAATATCAGCCTCTTCCTCGAGCATTCCGTGGAATTCGGTGGTTTCACGGCATCGGCCGGAGTGGCCGCGATGAAGAATACCGGAAACGAAGATGATTTCCGTTTCTATCCAAGCATGAATATGTCAATGCGTTTCGCAGGCAACTGGAAGGCTTATGTCTCCTATAATTCCTCTCTCAGGATGCCTACTTTCACCGAGCTCTATTATTCCGTAGGAGGACATCTTGCGGACAAAAACTTGAAGGCGGAGAGAATGCAGTCGGCAGAAGCCGGGCTGAGATATGCCAATTCGTGGATAAGTGCCACTGCATCTGTGTATTATAATCACGGTACCAATATGATTGACTGGATCAAGGATGAAGCCGACGGGCCGGATGCCCTATGGAAGTCCGTGAATTTCACGAAAGTCAATACCATGGGGGAGGAATTCTCGCTGAGGATGGATTTCCGCAGGCTCCTTATGCGTGAGTCATTCTTCCTGAGGACATTTGATCTTTCATACAGCCATATTGACCAGAACCGTGCAGAGACAGAAGGTATTCAGTCGATGCTGGCACTTGAATATCTAAGGAACAAGTTCGTTGCAATGGCCGGGCTTCACATCTGGAAGGGGCTGAACCTTGATGTCTCCTGGAGATGGGTGGACAGGAAAGGGGACTATGAACGATATGAGAATCTCTCATCCACGGGGGAAGTGATGCCGTACAGCCCGTACAATGTGCTGGACGCCCGTCTTTCATGGAACGGCAGCCTGTGCAGGAGCAAGGCTGATTCCCGGCAGTACACGGTATGGATGGAAGCCAACAACATTCTGGACCACAGATATTTCGATTACGGCAATATTCCCCAGCCGGGGATAATCCTGAAGGCCGGAATTTCTGTCAATCTCGGATTTTGATTTCTGGAATGGAATAGTTAAATTTGAGACCGCATTATTACTAAAACCGTACAGACATGTCATCACTTGCCGGAATAGTTTCCCGTTTCGCCATCGAGGGCGAGGTGGTTTCAGTGGATCCGCTCGGAAGCGGACTTATCAATGATACTTACAAAGTGACAACAGCCGGGGATTCTCCTGACTATGTCCTCCAGCGCATCAACAATGCGATTTTCAAGGATGTCGCACTGCTCCAGGGCAATATCGGGGCGGTGACTGCGCACATAATGAAGAAACTCGAGGCTGCCGGAGAAGAGGACATCGACCGCAAGGTGCTGAGATTCATCAAAGTGAAGGACTCGGACCTCACTTATCTCGAGGATGACGGCAAGTTCTGGAGAGTATCCGTATTCATACCTGATGCATATACGTACGATACTGTGAATCCCGAATATTCATATTGTGCCGGCAAGGCCTTCGGCAATTTCGAAGCCATGCTGGCTGACCTTCCCGACAAGCTTGGCGAGACAATTCCGGATTTCCACAATATGGAACTTCGTCTGTCACAGTTGATTGAGGCTGTTGAGAATGATGCTGCAGGAAGGATTGACGGATGTCCGGAAGACGGCCCGGTGAATGAATTGCCGGATGATCCCGACCACGGTGAGGCTGTGCTCGACATGCTCGAGGACATCGATGCATACGGGGTGGAGATGTGCAAGGCCGAGCAGATGCACAGGGACGGATTGCTCCCGAAACGAATATGCCATTGCGATACCAAAGTGAACAACATGATGTTCGACCGCGACGGCAATATTCTCTGTGTCATTGACCTGGATACTGTCATGCCGAGTTTCGTGTTCTCCGACTACGGGGATTTCCTCCGCACTGCAGCATGTACTGCCCCGGAAGATGAGCCGGATACGTCCAAAATACATTTTGACATGGAAATTTTCAAGGCCTTCACCAAGGGCTATCTCGAGTCCGCAGGGTGTTTCCTGACCGAGGCCGAGAAGGAGAACCTGCCTTATGCAGCGTGCATGTTCCCGTTCATGCAGGCCGTCCGCTTCCTGACGGACTATATCAACGGAGATACATATTACAAGACGAAATACATAGACCATAATTTCGTGCGCGCCCGTGCCCAGATGACATTGTTCCACGATGCCCTTGCACATGTGGAAGAGATGTCGGAGTTCATTGCGGGACTATGACTTGCTGCCGGCTAAGGTTTCCGGGCTTCCTCTGAAGACTGTCTCCTGGCGTTGTCGACGCTGGCCCGGAGCCAGATCAGCAGCTGGCCGCTGTAATATGGAATCATGATGAGTACCGAACTGTACTCTATAGGCGAGACGAATTTGTTCCATCCGAGAATCAAGTCGGAAAACAGGAAGAGCAGCGCTCCGAGGCCATAGACAATGTCCGACTGGAGGAGTGCTGTGCCCAACATTATGCATATCAGTCCGGAATATATGCCTGAACCGGTCCGCAGGACACCTGCAGGTATTGACGGCAATACGAAGGAAATCGCTACTCCGAGGAATACCGCAGCGATGGAACCGGATATGCAGAATGTGGCTATTCTCTTGAGCCTCAAATTGTTGAACCTTTCTGCATCTTCCCTGGATGCAATCTTCATTTTTTCCAAGCTGAGATTCGATCCTGACTTGAATCGTACGGAAAAATGATAGATGAACATTGCATGTGCTATTGCGAAGCACGTCATTTGCCCGATGAAACTGCCGTAAGCTCCCATGAAGTCACCCGCAAAGGAGAAAAGCATCGCCAATGTAACCGGCCACGGGATGAGAAATGTTCCTGCTATGGTCAATGTGAGCAGCGGCCATGCTATCCTGTATTTCACAAGGAAGTCCGGCAGGAAAAGATTGAAGTCGGAAGCCGGGAAAAAATATGCAATCACCATCACGGTGAAGATGATAACCGTAATGGATACCTGCTTGTTGCTTTTAACAAGTTCTATTGCTGTTCTGTCATGGTTCATGTTTTCAAAGGTAAGTAAAATTTGTCTAAAAATCTGTTTTTATGTCCCGAAATTTTCGATTTTTATAGCATATGGTCGAAATTTATTGTTCTTTTGTCGATTAGATTGTAATTTTGTGAGCCGAAACAATGAATAAAAATACCTATATATGTTCGAAATAAAAGGAAAGAACGTGCTCGTGACCGGAGGTGCATCCGGAATCGGCAAGATTATGGGACGCATCTGTCTCGAGAAAGGGGCTGCGAAGCTCATCATCTGGGATATCAATGAGAACAACATGGCTGCTGCCGTCGAAGACCTGGAGAAAACTGTCTCAGGCGACGGAACCTCAGCGAAAGGCAAGGTGTTGACTTACAAGGTGAACGTTGCCGACAATGCAGAAATCGCTTCCGCATATTCCAGGGTCAGGGAAGATGCCGGCCAGGTGGACCTGCTGATAAACTGCGCCGGTGTGGTAAGGGGCAACAATACCTTCGATCACCAGACCGAGCAGGATATCAGGCTCACGATGGACATCAACGCCACGGCTCCGATGCTCGTGGCACTGAACATACTTCCAGACATGATTGCAAGGAATTCAGGCCACATCTGCAACATCGCTTCCGCCGCCGGAATGCTCGGAGTGCCGAAACTTTCCGTATATGTGGCGAGCAAATGGGCTGTCGTGGGCTGGACCGAGTCCATGCGCATAGAACTCAAACAGATGAAAAGCCGCGTGAAAGTCACCACCGTTGCCCCATATTTCATAAATACCGGTATGTTCGATGGTGTGAATTCAAAAGTTTTTCCTATATTGAAGCCTGAAAACACGGCTGCGAAGATTATCCGTGCCATCGAGAAGGAGAAGGATTTCAGGGGCATCCCGTTCCCTTATCATTTCATCAGGATCTGGCAGGGGATTCTTCCGAATGCCATGTTCGATGTTATTTTCGGAAAATGGTTCGGAGTCTATTCGGTGATGGACCATTTCACCGGCAGAAAGAAATGATTATGGCGACATTGGAAAACACGACTCAGGAGCGCATCAAGGAACTCCGTGCAAAGCAGGACAGGTATTTCAGGTCAGGAGCTACACTTGACGTCAGGACCAGGAAGCAGCACCTGAAAGAGTTCAAGGCTGCGGTCCTGAAATGGGAAAAGCCTCTCTGTGAAGCACTTATGACTGATTTGCACAAGTCTTACGAGGAGGCATATCTTACTGAAATCAGCATTCTCCTCGGGGAGATTGACACCCATATCCGCAAAATAGGGAAATGGACGAGGCCTGAGCGCAGATGTACTCCCCTGAAACTGTTTCCGTCTTCCAGCAGAATCATCAGCGAGCCTCTCGGCAACGCGCTCATCATCGCACCTTGGAATTATCCGGTGCAGCTCCTGCTGACCCCTCTCGTAGGTGCAATATCGGCCGGATGCACTGCAGTGCTGAAACCTTCACCTTATGTGCCGAACGTTTCCAAGGTCGTGGAGCAGATGATCGCAGACACCTTCGACGAGGAATATATCGGAGTGACCCAGGGCAACAGGGTGGTGAACGGACAATTGCTCGAGGAACGCTGGGATATCATCTTCTTCACCGGCAGCCCGTCTCTCGGAAGGCTCGTCATGACGGCAGCCGCGAAGAATCTCACTCCTGTCGTCCTGGAACTCGGCGGCAAGAGCCCTTGCATCGTGGACAAGGATGCCGACATAAAAGTGGCTGCAAAACGCATTGCATGGGGAAAGAGCCTGAATGCCGGCCAGACTTGCATTGCCCCTGACTATCTGATGCTTCATGAGAGCGTGAAGGACAAGTTCCTGAAAGAGCTTGAGGTACAGTTCCGTGAACTTCTCGGAGATGACCCTTCAAAGAGCGCTCATTTCGTCAGGATAGTGAATGACAAGTCATTCGACAGATTGGAGAGCTATCTTTCGGATGGCAGGATTGTGTTCGGCGGCAAGACCGACAAGTCGCAGCGCTATTTCAGCCCGACCGTCCTGGACGGAGTGAGCCCGGATGCCCCGGTTATGCAGGAAGAGATATTCGGACCGATATTCCCTGTGCTTACTTTCAAGGATATAGATGAGGTTACCTCATTTGTTTCTTCAAGGGAGAAACCTTTGGCCCTGTATTATTTCGGAGGCAACGGGAAGAGGGTGCTCCGCCACACTTCTTCCGGCGGTTCATGCATCAACGACACCATCATGCATATTGCGAATGAGAATGTGCCGTTCGGCGGAGTTGGGATGTCCGGCATGGGCAGCTATCACAACAAGCTCAGCTTCGATGCCTTCTCACATCGCCGTTCAGTCATCAAGACTCCGACATGGATAGACATGCCGTTCAGATATATGCCTTACAAGTTCTTCAGGCTGGTCAAGATGATTCTCTAAGCCATGCGGACTTTGCGGCAGATATCCTTATTGTTGCTTCTGCTATCCGCGGTTTTTTCCTGTACCTGCGGACACGGTCACAAAGGAGCAGGCGCTTCATGCGTCAGCCGTGCGGATTCGGCAATGTATTTCAGGATAATCCGGCAGGATGGCCTTACCTCCATCATTACTTCAGGTCCCGGAGCCCAGTCTGCAGACACGTTTTCGTTCCCGGCTCCATGCAGCAGGATTGTCTGCATGTCCGCCAATTATGCAGCATATCTTTCAGCTCTCGGCAGGGCGGATGCAATCTCGGCGGTGTCGGGAACAGGATATGTTTCTGATACTCTGGTCCGCAGGCTTATTTCAGAGGGAAAGATTGCAGAGGCGGGATATGATACGGCTCCTGCTTACGAGACCATTTTCTCGCTCAGGCCGGATGTGGTGGTGACATATTCTCTGCAGTCGGCCGGAAACGAATTCATTTCTATGCTCAGGAGGAGCGGAATCCCGGTTCTGGTTCTTCAGGATTATCTTGAACATTCGCCTCTTGCAAGGGCAGAATACATAAGGGTTTTCGGTGCATTGACCGGTGAGAACGCACGTGCGGATTCGATATATTCAAGTGTAGCATCCGGATACCGCAGGATTGCATCAGCAGTTGAAGATGCGCGTATCAGCCAAGATCACGGGAAAGGGGAGTTCACTGCAAAAGTGCTGATGAATATCCCGTATTCAGATGCCTGGTATGTCCCGGGAGAGGAGAATTACATGTCACGTCTTGTAAGGGATGCAGGGGGTGCTATACTCGGGGCCGTACCTGGCAAGACGGAATCTTCCGTGATATCCGTGGAGCAGGCCTTTTCATATTCGAAAGAGGCCGATTTCTGGCTCAATCCCGGATGGTGCCTGACGAAAGAGGCACTTTATGCCGTGAATCCTGTGTTCCGCAGTTTCGGCATTGGGGAAATTTACAACAATATCCTGCGCCGCAATTCCGGAGGCGGCAATGATTTCTGGGAGTCCGGTGCATTGCGTCCTGACCTGATTCTCAGCGATCTGGTAAATATCTTACATCCGGGAATCCTTCCTGCAGAGGATGCCGTGCTGAATTATTATCTCAAGGTGGAATGATGCCTGTGCGGAATGCATGGAAATATGCCGCGTTTTCGCTAAATTTGCAAATCTATGCAGAAATCGGAGCCAAACGGGACAGCCATGCAGCTTAAGGAACTGAAATGCTGCGTCATAATGCCGACATACAACAATGCCGGCACACTTGCTTCAGTTGTGTCCGGAGTGCTGGAATATTGCGAAGACCTGATTGTCATCAATGACGGCAGCACAGACGGCACATCGGAGATTCTCAAGTCGTTCTCCTCCCGTATCAAGGTGCTCACTCATCCGTTCAACTGGGGCAAGGGAACAGCTCTCAGGAACGGTCTGGAATATGCCCGGCAGGAGGGATTCTCATATGCCATCAGCATAGATTCGGACGGACAGCATTTTCCGTCTGACATTCAGGCATTTGCATTAGCTGCATCCGATTTTCCCGACACCCTTTTGGTAGGGGCGCGGAATCTGAGGGCGGACGGTATGCCCGGAAAGAACACTTTCGCAAACCGCTTCTCAAATTTCTGGTTCAAGGTGGAGACAGGAATCCGCCTGGAGGACACACAGTCCGGGTTCAGGCTCTATCCGCTTGAAAAGATTGACCTGGACTCGTCCCATTTTACAGGGGGCTACGAGTTCGAACTTGAGATTCTCGTATTCTCCGCATGGAAGGGAGTCCCGGTCAGGAATATTCCGGTCAACGTCTATTATCCTCCGGAGGGAGAGCGGGTCTCGCATTTCAAGCCGTTCCGTGATTTCTCGCGCATCAGTGTGCTCAATACAGTTCTTGTCTTCTATTGCCTCTTCTGGAAATGGCCTGCCGATTTTTTCAGGAAGCTTTCATGGTGCAATGTCAAGTCATTCATTGACAGCTATGTGATACATTCTCCGGAGAGCAATGCGAGGATAGCCTGTGCCGTGATGCTCGGAGTGTTCATGGGAATAGTGCCGATATGGGGATATCAGATGATTTGTGCCCTGGCACTGGCGCATCTTCTGCGGCTCAACAAGGTGATAGTCGTGGTCGCTTCCAATATCAGCCTGCCCCCTGTCATACCTTTCATTTTGTTCGGAAGCTATTGGACCGGATGCAGGATTCTCGGAAAACCGTTGCTCTTCGCGCCCGGAGAATTTTCGTTGGCGGACACTGGCCAGGTTCTGGTTCAATATGTGCTCGGCTCATTTGTGCTCGCGGCATCAGCAGCGCTGGCGGCGGGTATAGTCTCGATTTTTGTCCTGTCTCTTGTGCGTCACCGCAGCAAGTGAAACTAATTTCCCGGATATGTCAAAATTCATCATAGCAATATATTACTGGTTCAGGGAACACCGGACGGCGTTCTGGCTCTCCATGCTCATGAGCTTCGCCCTGTTCGCCGTCATGGCCTCGAGGATGAAGATTGAGGAGGATATCTCTGCATTTTTTCCGAAAAGCGAGGGCACCCGGACGATGACCGAGGTCTTCTCGAATCTCCGCATAAGCGACAGGCTGATAGTTCTCTTTTCCCCGGAGCAGGGATGTGAAGGGGATGAATGTCTTTTCGAGGCCTCCGACAGGCTCGGTGAAATGCTTGAGAGCAGGGAGGGGCTGGTTAGGGATTATGTATCCGGCATATCCTCAGAAGGTGTCTCGGGAATACTGTCCTATGTGCAGGAACATCTTCCTTCTTTCATGGACGATGAGGATTTCAGGCGATTAGACATGCTTGAAAGCCAGGAATATATTGATTCATTGATATATGGATGCTATCTCGGGCTGATTTCACCGGCCGGATTTGCAATGAAGGATTACATTATGTCAGACCCTTTGTCCACCGGGGCAGGGGTGATGGGAAGATTGCAGGAACTTAATCCTTCTTCAGACTACGTGGTGCGCGACGGCCATATATTCTCTCCTGACGGCGAGGCCATGCTTGCTTTCATAGATCCGGCTTTCCATTCCGGAGAGACAGGACGCAATGACCTGTTAGTCAGTCATATAGAGAATTGTCTCGATTCACTTGCATGTGAATTTCCGCAGGTCAGGACCCATTATTTCGGAGGTCCTGCGGTAGGGGTGTACAATGCCCGCCAGATAAAGAAGGATACTTATACCACTTCAATAGTGGCGTTGATAATCATCGTCCTGTTCATTCTGGCGGTTTTCAAGAGAAGGCGTTCGGTATTCCTGATTCTATGTCCTGTTATCTATGGGGCGGTTTTTGCCATTGCCGCTGCCAGTCTCTTCCAGTCATCCATCTCCGGAATCGCCATAGGTGCAGGAGCGGCGATTATGGGAGTGGCACTGAGCTATTCCATACACATGCTCGCCCATCAGAACCATGTCAGGGATGTGCCGCAGCTTCTCGAGGAAATATGTTCTCCTCTCGTAATCGGCAGCATCACCACCATCGGCGCGTTCATCGGTCTTCTCTTCACATCCTCAAGGCTATTGAGCGATTTCGGCCTGTTCGCTTCGTTTACCCTGGTAGGTACTATGCTGTTCTGTCTCCTTTTCCTGCCTCAGTTCCTTGTCGGCAGCGGTGACCTCAGGGAAGGACGCATTCTCTCGTTCATCGAAAAGTTCAGTTCTTATCCTTTCGAGAAGAACCGTGCTCTTGTAGCCGGACTGGTTGTGCTTGCCGTAGTGTGCTGCTTTACTTCGCAAAGGGTAGGGTTCAACAGCGACATGATGAGCCTGAATTACTGGGAGCCGCATTTGAAGGAGTCCGAGGAGATACTGACATCCCAGACAGACAAGGCGTTCAAGACGGTCATGTTCGTGACGACGGGCCGCGATGCGGATGAGGTCTATGCCAATTATATTGTCACCGAGCATCTCCTGGATTCGCTTGAGAAGGCCGGCAAGGTGCAGTCAACTGACAATGCCTGCCCTTTCCTCGTGGGAAAGGCGGAGTCTGAAGCCAGAACCGCAAGGTGGCGTGAATGGTGGACTCCGGAGAGGACGGCGAAAGTCAAGGAAATGACACGGTCTGCTGCTGCAAAGGCCGGATTCCGGGAGGATGCTTTCGATGATGCGGTTGACAGGCTCGCCAACGGCACTTCAGCTGTAGACCTGTTCGGAGAGTCCAGCCTTCCTGACGCGTTCAGTGCGTGGGTGGCCGAGACTGACAATCTGAAGATGTTCGTATCAAGGGCTACTCTTTCCAGAACCGATATTCCGGATGTATATCAGGTTTTTGCGGGCAGGGACGAAGTGGTTGTCTTCGACCAGGCATATTTCACCGACCAGGCTGCAAGAACTGTAAACGATGATTTCTATCTGATACTCTATATTTCTTCATTCCTGATTTTCTTCGTCCTCTGGCTTTCGTACGGGAGACTTGAACTTGCCCTGCTGAGCTTCCTGCCGATGTTTGTCAGCTGGATCATCATCATCGGCCTCATGGGCATCATAGGAATGCAGTTCAATATAGTGAACATTATCCTCTCGACATTCATTTTCGGCATGGGAGACGATTTCAGCATCTTCATCCTCGAGGGTCTCCTGTACAGATACCGCACCGGGAAGACTCTTCTCGACCCTCACAAGACTGCAATCTTCTTCTCGTCGTTCACGATGATAGTGGGAATAGGTGCCCTGATATTCGCCCGGCATCCTGCGCTCCACTCGATAGCTGTCATCACAATCCTCGGCATGCTCGCCGTAGTGTTAGTCGCATACGTGCTGGAGCCGTTGATATTCAATTCATTCATTACCCGTCCGGCATCTTCCGGCAAGCCCCCTTACACGTTCCGCTCCATTCTCAGGGACATTATTTATTACGTGCCGGTTTTCATTGGAGGAATCCTGCTGCTCCTGCTGAGCCTGATTCTGATGGCCGTACCGGTGAAACATTCCAGAAGACAGGCCATAGTAGCCGGAGGAATGCATTATTGCTGCAGGCTTCTGCTGTGGATGATGCCTTTCATACGTTCCCGTAGATATGGACCGGACCGGCTTCCTGTACGGGCATGGCATGGAGAACCCGGAATCATTGTCGCCAATCACCAGTCTTCGATAGACATATTCGTCATTGCGGCAATGTTTCCGAAGATCAAGTTCATGGTGGCCGACTGGGTGATGTCTTCTCCGTTGTTCTCCATTATTGCCCGCTACCTCGGATATTATACGAAGTCGGAAGGGTATGACAATATCGCTGCGCGTTTCTCCGAGGATATCGCGGAGGGATGGTCCTTGGTGATTTTCCCGGAGGGTACCCGTTCCGCTGACGGACACATACGCAGGTTCCACAAGGGAGCTTTCCGTCTCGCTTCCCAGGCTGGCACTAAGTTGATACCTGTCGTGATGTACGGCAACCGCAGGATAATGCCGAAGAACGAAGGATTCAATATGGCAGAAGGCTTGGCCGTGGCGGAGATTCTTTCTCCTGTCAAAGCGGAAGGAATTGACTATCATGTTCTTGTCAAGGAAGTGGAGCGTTCAGTCAGGATTAGATATTCGGAGCTCTGCAGGAAATATGACAGTCCTGAGAATCCGTATTTCCGGGAAGCTCTGGAGTCCTGCTATATTTACAAGGGGCCTGTGACTGAATGGTATGCTAAAAGAAGAATCAGGCAGGGGGAAGACTATGCGGTATTCGACTCCATGATCCCTGATGACGCAGTGGTCACCGACATCGGTTGCGGTATGGGCCAGCTCGCCTATATGCTCTCCATGTACAGGCCAGGACGCCGTGTGACGGGCATTGACTATGATTCTTCGAAGATTGCGGTCGCCTCGAATTGCTGGCCAATCCATAATCTGCCGAATCTCAGGTTCATATGTGATGATGCTGTTTCGTCCGTCCTGCCGGAGAGTGACGTGTTCATCCTGAACGGTATCCTGCATTATCTCGGCGAAGAAGAACAGGCTAGTCTTCTCGGAAAATGTGCCTTGAGGTTGCGCCCGGGAGGAATGCTGATAGTCAGGGAAAGTGAAAAATGCGACGATGGCAGGCTGCGCGGATATGCTTCTGCTTTGGGCATGGAGGTTGAACCGGCTGGCAAGGCACTGCATGCGGCCAATGTCGTTTATCGTTTGACAATCAGAAAGGAGGACTGACATGAAGAGATCCGGCAAAATAATAATCTCTGCGGCAGTTGCCGTTCTCGGGATACCGCTTGTGCTCATCTCCGTATTCGTAATGCTGCATGCAGGAGCTGACTTGTGCGATCCGGGATTCGTGCCTTCTGAAGGGGAGGCCGTGATCCGGGACAGCGTGCGCGTCTGGAAGGATGACTATCTGAGATTCAATCCTTCCGGTATCATTGAGATGCGTGTCTCCGGAAGCCCTTATGAAAGAGGCGAAGCAATCGGAAAACTCGCTCCGGATCTGCTGGAGGCCCAGGAGAAGGCGTTCGTGGACAAATTGTATGAGATTGTCCCGTCATCGATATACCGCAGTTTCCTGAAATATTTCATCACGGTGTTCAACCGTCGTCTCGGAGAGAATGTCACTGAAGAATTTCGGCAGGAAATACGGGCGATGTCAGAATACTGCTCCCATGACTTCGACGAATACGGAACGCCGTACGAGAGGCAGATGCAATATCATTCGGCCCATGATATAGGGCATGTCATGCAGGATTATATGCTCGTGGGATGCTCGTCGTTTGCGGTATGGGGACCGGAAAGTGCTGACGGAGAACTGCTTGTGGGGCGTAATTTCGATTTCTACATGGGGGAGGAGTTCTCCGGCCGGAACATGCTGTTGGTCGAGAAACCCGATTCCGGACATGCCTTCGTATCGGTCACATGGCCGGGCATGACAGGCGTACTTTCCGGAATGAACGAGGAAGGTCTTACTGTCACCATCAATGCGTCGAAGTTTGAGACACCGAGGATGTCCGCCACTCCTGTATCCCTGCTAACAAGGGAAATACTTCAATATGCATCCGATATCGATGAGGCCTGGAAAATAGCCTCTTCCAGAAAGACATTCGTGTCGGAATCCATCCTCGTGACATCTGTCAGGGACGGAAGGGCGGCCATCATTGAGAAGACGCCGTCCGAGATGGGTTTGTATGATCCGGCTTGCGGAAACGGGGAAATTCACAGGATTGTCTGTACCAATCATTATCAGTCAGACCTGTTCCGGGACAGGAAAGAGAACCTGGAAAACATTGCCATGTCGGATTCCGGAGAACGCTGGAACCGGGTTTCCGAACTGCTTGATTCTGCCGGAACCATGGACCCGGTCAAGGCAGCTGCCGTGTTGAGGGAGCGCAGGGGAACCGGCGGCAGGGAGCTGGGATTGTGCAATGAACTTTCCATCAATCAGCTGATTGCCATGCATTCAGTTATCTTCAGGCCTGCATCCCGGCAGATCTGGGTGTCAACATCGCCTTGGCAGTGCGGAAAATTTGTCTGCTACGACCTTGATGCATTGCTTTCGGATGAAGGGATTCCTGACGCGGCTGTCCCGTGTCTCGATATCCCGGAGGATGATTTCCTTCTCACTGGCGGATACAGGAATGCGGTGGAATTCAGGAGTCTCATGCACGAGATTACCATGGCAATATCCAAAGGAAAAAGAATTGCGCAAGATTCAATAGAGGCTTTCGTGTCATCCAATCCGTTGTATTACAATACTTACAATATTCTCGGAGACTATTTTCTCGCCATCGGGGACAGTGATGCCGCTTGTGAACATTGGAAAAAATCATTATCTTTCGAAATGAAAATGCAGGACCGTGTCCGTATTGAGGAAAAATTGTCCCGCACCAGAAGATAAACGAATTTGAAAATGCTTGGAGACCAGACTATTCAGTTCCTTCCCAAGGAGGAGATAAAAGCCTATCAGGAGAAAAGGCTTTCGGAGGCATTGGAGTATCTCCGGTCCAATTCCCCGTTTTACGGCAGGCTTCTTTCCGAAAACCATATAGACATTTCGAAAATCAGGACCATGGAAGACCTGCAATGCATTCCGGTCACTACCAAGCCTGATCTTCAGGCACGCAATGACGAATTTCTTTGTGTGCCCCGTTCTGCTGTCGTGGATTATCCGACCACTTCCGGAACACTCGGTGACCCGGTGACTTTCGCCGAAACTGAAGAGGATCTTGAACATCTCGCATACAATGAATTCCTCTCTTTTTCCACTGCCGGTTGCACCAAGGATGACATTCTCCAGCTCATGGTCACCATTGACCGCCGCTTCATGGCAGGTCTGGCTTATTTTCTCGGAGCGCGCAAACTTGGTATGGGTAGTGTCAGGGTAGGCAACGGAATACCTGAACTTCAATGGGATACGATAAGAAGGATTCACCCGACTGTGGGTATGGCTGTTCCGTCGTTCCTGATCAAACTGATAGATTTCGCTGTTGAACACGGTATCGACTACCGCAAATCCTCCCTCCGGAAATGTGTCTGCATCGGGGAGGCCCTGCGTGATCCACGGACATTTGAACTGAATACTCTCGGGGCTGCTATACACGAAAGATGGCCGGAACTCGAACTTTATACTACCTATGCCTCGACTGAGATGCAGCATTCCTTCACGGACTGCCGGTTCTTCAACGGAGGGCATCTCCAGCCGGAACTGTTGATAGTGGAGTTCCTTGACGACGATGACCGTCCCGTTCCGGAAGGAGAACCGGGGGAAGTCACCATAACTACATTGGGTGTCACCGGGATGCCGCTCCTGCGTTTCAAGACGGGAGATGTAGTCTATCATTATGACGGACCGTGCAGATGCGGCAGGAATACAGTGAGGGTCGGTTCTGTCGTGGGACGAAAGCGCCAGATGATCAAGTTCAAGGGAACGACACTGTATCCGCCGGCTTTGTTCGACATCCTCGACAATATTCCCGAGGTGAAGAATTATGTCGTTGAGGTGTTTACCAACGACCTCGGTACTGACGACGTACTTGTGCATGTGGGCACGACTGCGCCTTCGGACCGTTTCGAGAAGGAAATCAAGGATATCTTCAGGGCACGGGTCCGTGTGGCTCCAGGGGTGCGTTTCGAGACGCCTGAGAAGGTGGCCGCGATGCTCTATCCTCCTATGAGCCGCAAGCCTGTGAAATTCATTGACAAAAGATAAAAATACCGATACTATGAAGAAAAACATCATTTTGCTGACGGCAGCCATTGCCGGTGCATTCTGCTTCGAAGCAGCAGCGCAGGAGTCCTTCTCATTGGACAATTGCAAAAGCCTGAAATTTTACGGAATCGATTTCGCCCCTGTGAAGGTGATCGGGGCAGAAGAAAGCTCGGCTGAATTCATCCAGGCATTCTCGGGAATCAACAATCTCTTCCTTTCCGAGCCGGACAAATATATCGACCCTCTTGCAGACCGTCTCAAGGTGAAAATCGAGAGTGTGGACATTGACTATGTGCAGAAAAGCATAGAGATGATGGATGCCTCAGACCTGAAGGCTAACAAGACACCGAAGCCTTTCACTGCGGAGGACCTCACATATGAACTTCAGGATCTCGACATAGAAGCTTCCGAGGGTGTTGCACTTGTGATTGTAGCCGGCGAATTGAACAAAGGAACCGATTACGGTACGTTCTATTATGTATTCTTCGACAACAGCACGATGGAAGTCCTCGACGTCCTGCCGCTCAAAGGCAAATCCGGAGGAATAGGGTTGCGGAACTATTGGGCCCGCTCGTTCTTCAGGACTATTGCCGAAATAAATCCGACGAGATTCTATCAGGCGAAGAAGAAAGTCAAGGAGGGCGTCACTGAAGGTGCTGCAGCGGTCAAGGATGTATTTGTAAAACAATAAACATACGGGATTTACGGAAATGAACGAACTTTACGGAGAACAGACAAAAAGCCTTTACAGCCAGGAATACGAACACGATGCATGTGGAGTCGGACTTGTGGTGAACATAAACGGCAGCAAGTACCATGACATTATCGAGAAAGGTCTTGCGGTGCTGGAGAATATGGCTCACCGTGGCGCAGAGGGAGGTGACCTGAAGACTGGTGACGGAGCGGGCATCATGGTGCAGATTCCGCATGAATTCATATTGCTCAACGGCATTCCCGTACCTGAGAAAGGGCGTTACGGGGTGGGAATGGTGTTCCTTCCCAAGAACTCCCGGGACAATGCCCGTTTCACCGAAATCATAACCGAGTGCGTCGAGGCACACAATCTCGGGATAATGCACAGCAGGCAGGTTCCTGTGAACAGTTCCATCCTCGGGAAGGATGCACTTGCTTCGGAACCTGAAATCAGGCAGATCTTCATCACTGGATGCGATGACAGGAAGGAACTGGAGGACAAGCTGTATTTAGTTCGCAAATCCATAGAACGCAAGGTCCTTGACTCTTCCATCGGGGACAAGGTGGGATGTTATATTGCAAGCCTTTCGACCACTACGATGGTTTACAAGGGCATGCTCTCGACAGTCCAGCTCAGGGAGTATTTCCCGGATCTCACGAATCCGTATTTCACCAGTGCCATTGCATTGGTGCATTCGAGATTCTCCACGAACACGTTCCCGACCTGGTCGCTCGCACAGCCGTTCAGGATGATCGGGCATAACGGCGAGATCAATACCATCAGGGGCAACCGCCTGTGGATCAAGACGAGGGAGTCCGTACTGAAGGCGGACAATCTCGGAAGCGTGAGCGAGAATATCAGCCCTATAATCCAGCCGGGCATGAGCGACAGCGCCTCATTCGACAATGTACTGGAATTCTTCACAAGGGCTGGAATGGAATTGCCGCATGCTCTCTCGATGCTGATACCTGAAAGTTACCGTGAAGGCAATCCTCTCGGCCAGGCCATGAAGAGTTTTTATGAGTATCATTCAATCTTCATGGAACCATGGGACGGCCCTGCTACAATCCTTTTCTCCGACGGACGTTATGCCGGAGGAATGCTTGACAGGAACGGACTGAGGCCTTGCCGATATTTCATTACCAAGACCGGCCTGCTCGTAATGGCTTCAGAGACAGGTGTCTGCGATATCCCGGAATCCGAGATTGCCCGGAAGGGTAGACTGTATCCGGGCAAGATTCTGATGGTGGATACAAAGCGGGGCAAGATTCTCGACAATGACACCATCAAGGATGCCCTCGCGGCTGAACACCCTTATACTGACTGGCTCAACCGTGGCAGGATAATCCTGAAAGACATCAAGAGCGGAAGAAAGGTGGATCACGCGGTTCCTGAATATGACAAGATGCTGCATACGTTCGGATACGGACGCGAGGACATATCGAGGATATTGATTCCGATGGCGGTGAATAGTGCCGAGCCTCTTTACGCGATGGGAGACGATACTCCTCTCGCAGTGCTTTCGGAAAAGCCGCAGAGATTTTTCAATTATTTCCGTCAGAAATTCGCCCAGGTGACGAATCCTCCTATTGACCCGATACGCGAATCCACGGTGATGTCGCTCTCGAGCTATGTGGGAGCCGTCAAGGGAAATATACTCAAGCCTTCACCTGAACTATGCAAGGTAGTCAAGCTCACTTCTCCTATTCTGACAAACGGGGAGATGGAGACTCTGAGGAACCTGCGTTACAAGGGATTCAAGACAATCACCCTGCCTATGCTGTTCGAGGCTTCAGGCGGGACAATAGCCATGGAAAGTGCCATTGCAAAGCTCTGCAAGGATGCTGCCAAGGCTGTCGATGCCGGGTACAATTATTTGATAATCAGTGACAAGTCGGTTGATGCAGACCATGCTCCGATACCTTCTCTCCTGGCTCTTTCGGCAGTCCATCATCATCTCATACATTGCCGCAAGAGGGCCCAGACCGCCATCATTGTCGAGTCCGGGGAAGTATGCGAGGTCATGCATGTGGCATTGCTCGCCGGCTACGGAGCCAGCGGGGTGAACCCTTACATGGCATTTGCAATTTTGGACAAGTTGGTGAAGGATAAGGAGATACAGCTCGATTATCCGGCAGCGGAAGACCATTATGTCACGGCTATTAACAAGGGAATGCTCAAGATTCTTTCGAAGATGGGCATTTCCACGATACGCAGCTACAGAGGTGCGGCCCTTTTCGAGTCGCTCGGTGTAAGTTCTTCGCTTCTTGACAAATATATGGGCGGAGGTATTTCACAGATAGAAGGCATTACGATTGACGATGTGGCAGGTGATGCAGTGTCCGCTCATCAGGACGCGTTTTCCCGCGAAGTGGCATCGGACAAGCCTGAATCTGCATACGACGGACTTGAGGATTACGGTTTCTATGCGTGGAGAAAGGATGGTGAACGCCATTTCTGGAATCCCGAAAGGGTACGTCTGCTCCAGAATGCGGTGAGGAACAAGGATGTGGATGCTTTCCGCAAATTCTGCGATGTGGCCGAGAACAGGGAGCGCCCGATGAATATCCGGGATCTGATGGAAATCGAGAGTGACAGGAAACCTGTCTCAATCGACCTTGTGGAACCGGAGGAGAGCATAATGAAGCGTTTCGTCGCCGAGGCCATCTCATTCGGTGCCATCAGCAAGGAGGCGCACGAGACCATTGCATTGGCTATGAACAGTTTCGGTGGAATGAGCAATACCGGTGAAGGCGGGGAGGACCCGGAACGGAACAATCCGCTTCCTGACGGAGGCAGTGTGAGAAGTGCCGTCAAGCAGGTGGCTTCAGGACGTTTCGGCGTGGATACATATTATCTTGTCAATGCTGACGAGATTCAGATCAAGGTAGCGCAGGGCGCAAAGCCGGGAGAGGGCGGTCAATTGCCGGGATTCAAGGTGGACGAGCTCATTGCAAGGACACGTCATTCGATACCTGGAATAACATTGATATCCCCTCCGCCTCATCATGACATTTATTCGATTGAGGATCTTGCGCAGCTCATTTTCGACCTCAAGAATGTGAATCCTTCGGCCAGGATCAGCGTCAAGCTGGTGTCCGAGGCCGGTGTCGGGACAATCGCAGCAGGTGTCGCCAAGGCCAAGGCTGACGTGATTCTGATCAGCGGAGCAGACGGTGGTACGGGAGCGAGCCCAGCAGGAAGTGTGAAGCATGCTGGAAGTCCTGCCGAGACCGGTCTTGCCCAGATTCAGCAGACCCTGGTGATGAATGACCTTCGCGGAAAGGTCAGGCTTCAGGTGGACGGAGGTCTCAAATGTGCCCGGGATGTGCTGTTCATGGCCCTGCTCGGTGCGGAGGAGTTCGGTTTCGGAACTGCCGTGATGATATCAGAGGGGTGCGTGATGTGCAGGAATTGCAGCAGGAACACATGTCCGGTAGGTATCGCGACGCAGAATCCGGAATTGCGGAAGCGTTTCAAGGGAAAGCCGGAGGACATCGTCACATATTTCCGTTTCCTGGCGTCTGAGGTGAGGGGACTGCTTGCCGACATGGGTTATACCTCGATGCAGGAGATTGTCGGAAGGGCCGACCTTCTGAAAAAGCGTTCATATCCGGAAACTGCAAAGGCCGGAAAGGTGTCTTTGGACAGGGTGCTTTACATTCCTGAAAGCTGCAGGGACAATGCGAGATCCTTCAATACTCCGCAGGAGCATCATCTCGACAATGTGAAAGACACGGAACTTATGGCTGTCCTGAGGCCTGCCATAGAGAATGGCCTGAAGCTCAGCATCGGAGTTCCGATAAAGAATACGGACAGAAGCGTGGGAGCAATGATAAGCGGAGAGATAACGAGGCTGTACGGACTTGCAGGCCTGCCTGACGATACGATTACTGTGGATTTCACGGGATCGGCCGGCCAGAGTTTCGGCTCGTTCCTCTGCAAGGGCATGACGTTCAAGCTGATAGGAGATGCCAATGACTATATGGGCAAGAGCCTTTCCGGAGGACGGATCATTGTGACGCCTTCTCCGGAGGCGGAATTCAATGCCGAGGAGAACATCATCGCAGGCAATACGGTGGGATATGGAGCGACATCCGGTGAGATGTACATCAACGGTGTTGTCGGAGAGCGTTTCTGTGTGAGGAACAGCGGAATGGTTGCCGTGGTGGAAGGCGTAGGTGACCACGGATGCGAATACATGACCGGAGGAAGAGTTGTGGTTCTCGGCAAGACCGGGCGCAACTTTGCTGCGGGCATGAGCGGCGGTATTGCCTATGTATGGGATCCGGACGGGACATTCGACTATTTCTGCAACATGGATATGATCGAGCTCTCCCTTCTCGAGGACAGCCGTGACCGCGAAGAGCTCATGGGACTTCTCCGCAAGCATCTCCGCTACACCGGCAGCACTGTCGCCTCAATGATTCTCGACGACTGGGATCTCCATGCACGTCAGTTCCTGAAGGTCACCCCTGTCGAGTACAAGAAGATATTGGCGGATGATTAGTTAGTTATTGAGGAGGAGCTCCGGAGGGTGACGTCCGGAAAACTGAATCCCTCCCACTTCGTGGGCGCCCTCCCGTTCACAAGGTCACGGGCGACCATGGTTTTCCGGACGTCACCCTCCGGAGCTCTTTCCTCCCTTATGGAAACTGAATCCATCCCACTTCGTGGACTCCCTTGCTGTTCACAAGGTCACGGGCGACCATGGTTTTCAGGACGTCACCCTCCGGAGCTCCTCTTCCACAACAAATAAAGAGACTGACCTTTTTGGGCCAGCCTCTCTTGTTTTGACCTGTTGCGGTCTGGTTTTTATGCTTCTGTTCTGCGCTCCTTGTGGCGGGTGAGCTTCTCTTTCATTGCATCTGCGCAATCATTGACAGCCTCTTCGAAAGAACGTGCGTTCCTCTCAATTACCTGAGGACCACCCGGAACGTGCACCATGAGCTTCACATTCTTGTTCTCCGGCTTCTCGAGCAGGGAGAGTACGACCTCCACACCAGTGATGTTCTCGTCGAACTTGCCGAGCTTTGAAACCTTCTTCTCCACGAAATCCAGAAGTTTCTGGTCTGCGTCGAATTTGAGGGACTGAACTCTAATCTCCATTTTTACCTCCTCTTTTTGCCCTTGGGTGGGCGTTTGAATAAACATTTTTCAGCTTCTCGACGGAGTTGTGCGTGTACACCTGGGTCGCTGCGAGTGAAGAGTGTCCGAGCAGTTCCTTGATGGAATAGATGTCTGCACCGCCGTCAAGCAACTCTGTCGCCAGAGTATGTCTCAACACGTGCGGAGACTTCCTTCCTGTCATTCCGCCGGTCTCTTCGAGCTCCCTTTTGATTACCCTGTCCACGTACATCGGATAAAGTTTCCTGCCGTTGTCCGTGACCAGAAGCGGCTCGTCAGGAGTCCTCGCCCTTCCTGCCATCGTTTCAGCTGCATTCAAATATAGTGAAATTTCTTCAGATAATGATGGAGTAAGAGGAATTTCGCGCATTTTGTCTCCCTTTCCATGTACGGACAATGCTGATCGTTTTAAATCCACAGAGCCTATCTGCAGTCCTATCAATTCCGAGCGCCTTATGCCGGTCTGATGCAATATGCTGATTATCAGTCTGGATAGTCTCTTGGTGTAGAAGTCGTGAAGCATTTTCCCGGCCGAATCGCCTTCCTGTCCGGAAAATTTGAGATTTTTGTATTCTTCCAGGGCCTCCAGGCTTGCATACCACCCGGTATCCTTCATATAATTCTCAAGAGCGCTGTGCCGGCAGATTTCCGGAAGACGCCTGCTTTCCTTCATCCGTTTCAGATGCCTTGCAGGATTCGACTGCAGGATTCCTTTTCCGAGCAGATATTTGCAGAAGCTGCTGATGGCCGAAAAATGCAGGTTTACCGTGCGGGCTTCGAGGCCCTGCTCATCCCTGAGATGCATTTCATAATTCCGGATTATGGCCGGGTCCAGCTTCTTGACAAGTTCCTCGTCAGAAATGCATTTCCCGTCACCGGAAATGTAAGCAGAGAACCGAGCCAGGACGTCAGAATAGATTTCACAGGTGCGTTCCGAATAACGTCTCACACCCCTGATATATCCTATGAAATCGTCAGTGAGCATCTCCAGCCTTTGCGCTTAATTCGCGTCTTTTGCCTCGAGGCCCATTTCTGTGGCATATTCCCTCATCATCCTGTCGGCCTCTTCGAAAGTATTGCCGATTACTCCGTCGAGTATGGCGTTCTTGACATGTTCCTTGAGAATTCCGATTTCCTTGCAAGGAGGTATTCCGTACAACTCCATTACATATTCACCGGTTATCGGGTTCTTGAAATTCCTGATAGCGTCCTTGGCTTCCACTTCCACGAGTTTCTGCTGGACGAGCGTGAAATTGCGCCTCAGCCTCTCGACTTTCACCGGATTCTTGGAAGTGATGTCCGCATTGCAGAGAAGCATCAGGTCGTCAATGTCATTGCCCGCTTCGAACAACAGCCTCCTGACAGCCGAGTCAGTCACCCCGTCATCCACGAGTGCAACCGGCCTGTGATGCAGGCTCACGAGCTTCTGGACGTATTTCATTTTCTCGTTCAGAGGCATCTTGAGCTGCTGGAAAATCTTCGGAACCATCTTCGAACCTATGATTTCATGCCCGTGGAATGTCCATCCGGTCCCCGGCTCGAAGCGCTTGCTTGCAGGTTTCCCGATGTCGTGCAGCAGGGCGGCCCAGCGGAGCCAGAGATATGGTTCAGTACGTACGGATTCAATGAATCCATCACCGTCCTCGGCCGGGGTGTAGTCATGCAGACGGCCCTCGGAGATTGCCGCCAATTCGCTCTCAACCAATGTGTCCACCACCTGAAGGGTATGCGAGAAATTGTCTTTGTGACCGTGTCCCTCCACTGTCTCCACTCCTTTCAGTTTGGCGAGCTGCGGCAGGACATACTCGATCAAGCCCGTCTCGTCGAGAAGCCTGAACGCCATGGATGGCTTCCTGCAGAGCAGCATCTTGTTCAGCTCTTCGGCTATCCTTTCCTTGGAGAGAATCACCATCCTGTCCTTCATCTTCTTCATTGCCGCAATCGATTCAGGAACAATCCTGAACGTGCATTCCGGAGTGCTCAGCCGGGTGGCGAAACGGATTGCCCTGAGCATTCTGAGCGGGTCGTCGCTGTATGTCGTCTCCGGATCGAGCGGAGTGCGGATAATGCCTGCTGCCAGGTCTCGTATTCCGCCGAACGGGTCCACGAGTGAACCGAAATCCTCTTCCTGAAGGCTGAACGCCATGGCATTTATGGTGAAGTCCCTGCGCTTCTGGTCATCCTCGAGAGTGCCGTCCTCCACTACAGGCTTGCGGGAATTCCTGTTGTAGGATTCCTTCCTGGCGCCCACGAATTCCACTTCCTGACCGTGATATTTCAGCATTGCCGTGCCGAAATTCTTGAAATAGGATACATGGCATCCTCTTCCTTCCTTCTTCCTGATGAGGTCCGACACCGCCCTGGCAAGCTCTATTCCGCTTCCTTCGACTACTATGTCAATATCTCCCGAAGGCCTGCCGAGAAAACAGTCCCTTACGTATCCTCCTATCACGAAAGCTCTTACGCCCGCCGACCGGGCAGCTTCCGACACTATCTTGAATACCTGCCCGTCGAGAAATCCTTCTGTCCGTGTCATTTCTGAGTCTCCTGTGAAATAATTTCCTCATAGTCCGGTATCCTGTCCGCCGCCCGGAACACGCCGTCTTCGCCTTTCCTGAAGAAAAATGTCTTCAGCCCGTTCGTGACGGCGATATGCCGCACATCCAGGACAGCATTGTACCTAAGAGCCTGCTCCAGAACCTTCGCATCAAGGTCCACATCTGGACGTTTGCATTCCACGATCATCGCTGGTGCCGGCCTCCGGTCATAGACCACAATGTCAGCCCTGTAATCCTTCTGGACGGGTCCGTCCCCGAATTTGAATCCCACCTCGCTCATCATCATGTGCATAGGCACGTGCATGTCTGAATTCATGACGCCTATGAACCATTGCCTGACTCTCTCTTCAGGAGTCAGCGGCACGTCTTTCTTTCGCAGCGGGTCCCAAATGGTGTTTCCGGACATAAATACCGACTTTTACATTTCGCAAAATGCAAATATAGCTAAATTTTTCTGTGGATTTTAGTAACTTTGCAAGACAATGCCGTGAGTACATGCCGGCATCGCGCTAAATCAGTCATATATGAACAAGACAGGACAATACAAATTCACCATAGTGGTTCCGGTATATAATGAGGAGGACAATATCGCCAATCTCGAGAAAACTCTTGCGGATTATCTTCCGCATTGCCTGTGCAGCGCATGCGTGCTTTTCGTGAATGACGGATCTTCGGACTCCAGCCTTGCAAGGATACAGGATGTATGTTCCCGCCACGAGGATTTCTTCTATATAAGTTTCGTGAAGAATGCAGGACTCAGCGCAGCTGTCAAGGCCGGTTTCGACTATGTTTGCTCTGAATACGTGGGCTACATGGACGCCGACCTTCAGACGACTCCTGAGGATTTCAATCTGCTCCTTCCCGGAATGAAGGAACATGCCATGATGACCGGCATAAGGGCAAACCGGAAGGATTCTTTCTTCAAGCGGTTGCAGTCCAGGATTGCCAACGGCTTCAGGAAAATGATGACGCACGACGGAGCTGTCGATACCGGATGCCCTCTCAAGGTTCTGCGCACTGATGTCGCGCGCAGGATTCCGATGTTCAAGGGAATGCACAGATTCTTCGCTGCATTGGTGCTGCTGCAGGACGGTTGCACTTACGGCCAGGTTCCGGTGAGGCATTTCCCGAGGACGGCAGGCGTGTCAAAATACCATCTCTGGAACCGTCTATGGGGACCGTTTGCCGACTGCTTCGCCTACAGGTGGATGAAGCCGAGATATATCAATTACAAGGTGGGGGAGAATAATCTGTAACCGTCCGGAACATGTTGCACAGCATACCTTCATGGATAGTATTTGCTCTTGGCTTTCTTGCCCAGATATTCTTTTCGCTGCGTACGCTCCTGCAGTGGATGAAGTCAGAGAAGTCCCGCCGCATCGAGTCTCCTGCAGGTTACTGGATCCTGAGCGTGGCCGGTGCATATCTGATGTTCGTTTACGGAGTCATGAGGGATGACTTCTCGATTATCCTCGGGCAGTTCATCTCCTATTATGTATATCTGTGGAATCTCGGGGCCAAGGGAATATGGAAGCGTATTGCATCCGTCGTCAAGGTCCTGCTCATAGTTACCCCTGTATTGGCAGTCCTCCTGCTTCTTCGTGACGCGGCCGAATTCGCAAGGAATTTCTTCCACAATGACGGAATACCGTTCTGGCTCGTCGTTTTCGGTTCCGCCGGCCAGATAATATTCACTCTCAGATTCGTATATCAGTATTTCTATTCGGCGAGAAGACATTGCTCGGCCCTGCCGATGGGATTCTGGGCCATCAGCCTGTTCGGGTCAGGAGTCATAATAGCATACGGAATATTCAGGCTTGACCCGGTTCTCATACTCGGGCAGTCCTTCGGATTCGTGGCTTATGTCCGCAATCTGATGATAGGTTTCAAAGCGAAAAAACGTATTGGGAATAATGAACAACAAGCTGAAAATCAATAAAATAATTGAGGAGTATCCGATAGCTGCGGTATGTCTTTTCGTATTCATCTGCCTGCTCCCGGCAATGTTGCTGCGGGATTTCACACCGTCCAACGAACTTCGTTATCTCAGCATAGCTGACGAGGCTATTGCCGGAGGCAATATCTTCGCATTTACCAATCACGGAGTCCCTTATGCGGACAAGCCGCCTCTTTATTTCTGGATTGTGATGCTGTGCAGGGTTATTTTCGGACATCACAGCTGTCTCGCCCTCTCGTTGTTCTCATTGATTCCGGCTTTCGTGATAGTCAATGTCATGGACAAATGGGTGATGCCGAAGGCTCCGGTTGCCGACAGGATGGCAGCCGCGATGATGCTTCTCACATGCGGGATGTTTCTCGGGACGGCCGTGGTGCTGCGCATGGACATGCTTATGTGCATGTTCATCGTGCTGGCTCTCAGGTCGTTCTACAGAATCTACACCGGTGAGGATGTCTCCGGGAAGGAGTCATGGATGCTGCCCGTATGGACATTCATGGCGCTCTTCACGAAGGGACCGGTGGGTCTTATCGTACCTCCTCTGGGCATTCTTGTTTTTCTTGTAGTCAAGGGAAAATGGCGCGAGACAGGGCGTTATCTCGGCTGGAAGACCTGGGGAGTGATTGCTGTGCTTTTCGCATTGTGGATTTTGGCAGCCTTTCTCGACGGAGGCAAGGAATATATCAACAATCTCCTCTTCAAGCAGACGGTAGGCCGTGCAGTGAATGCGTTCACACACAACAAACCTTTCTGGTTCTATCTTGCAGCCATCTGGTGGAGCATCGCCCCGTATTGCCTCCTGCTCGTCGGAGCTTTCGTCACTTCACTTCTTCCGGCCGGCAGGAAGTCCCAGTCGCAGGGAGAAAGATGTGATTTCATACCGGCTTCTGCAGTGAGGTCGGACACCGAAGTCCTGTTCGTGTGCGTCATTGCTGCCACATTCGTGATGCTTTCTTCGTTCAGTTCGAAACTCCCGGTATATCTCTGCCCGATATTCCCGTTCATGGTCTATCTGTTCCCGATGGTACTTGAAAGAACAGGCGGACGGAGATGGATGGCATGGGCCATAGGCATACCAGTTGCCCTGCTAACCGTTGCCGGGCTTGCCGCTTCGGTCGCATTGTCCGGAATTGTCCGTATTGGGGCTCTTGATTCCATCCTGGCGCAATATCCGTTCGTCTCCACAATCTCGGTGAAGATAGCGGTCCTGCTTCTTTTTGCAGGCAGTGCGCTTGCTCTCTATATATTGATTTCCAAGAAGATATGGAATCTTCCGGTATTCCTTACCGGGGCTTCGATGATGCTGATGCTATATGCCTCTTCATGTGTCATCGAGAAGGTCAATCCATATATCGGCTACGGGCCTGTCTGCTCCTTGGTGCCGGGTGATACAGATGTCGCAGTTCTCTATATGAGACGTCCGGAAAATATGGATGTGTATCTCGGACGGGATGTGACCGACTACAGGAAAGATGTTGATTCCTTTATCAGGGATCTGGATTCGAGGGCTGAGGGAAGCGCTCCGGTTACTCTGCTCATAGATGCGGCAAAGATGCAGAAGTCAGAAGCCCTGATGCGCATTGTCAATGAAAGGGGAACCTGCACATATTCAGGACCCTATTGCGCAATAACATTTACCGCCCGACAAGGACTGTGATCCTCCGGGCGGTAATGGTCTCTATTCCATGGCTTTGAAGATTGCCTGCCGGACTTCTTCGATAGTGCCCGTTCCGTCAATCTCCACATATTTTCCGGCCTTTCTGTAGAAATCCACGAGAGGCTCGGTCTTTTCATGGTATGTGCTGATTCTGTTGTTGATGGTCTCTTCGCGTGCGTCATCTGCGCGGCCTTCGATGGATGCCCTGTGGCGGATGCGCTCCTTGATCATCTCGTCAGGAATCATAATGGAAATGACTGCTGTGACTGCCTCTCCTGAAGTTGCGAGCATTGTATCGAGAGCTTCAGCCTGTGCAATGGTGCGCGGGAAACCGTCGAGAAGGAAACCGGCCACGCCTTCCGTGGTCTTGAAAGCATTGTCAATCATGCCTTCCACAACCTCATCAGGGACGAGGGAACCTGCGTCGATGAGGGATTTAGCCTTTTTGCCAAGTTCGGTGCCTTCCGCAATCTCCTTGCGCAAGAGTTCACCGGTTGAAAGGTGGCGGAGATTGTATTTCTCCACCATGGCGCTGGCCTGGGTGCCTTTTCCTGCACCCGGAGGCCCGAAAAGAATGTAATAGTTCATTTTATTCCTATTTATTCATCAAGAATGTAGATGTCCTTGTAGTTGCGTCCGAGTTCATTGTAGTCCAGTCCGAAGCCGACGATGAACTTGTTCGGAATCTCCATGGCTACGTAGTCAAGCCTGATATCCTTTTTATAGACTTCCGGTTTCAGCAGCATGGTGCAGATCCTGCATTCGGATGCCCCCTTCTCCTTCACTATTGCAATCAGGTCGGCTATGGTGTTGCCCGTGTCCACGATGTCCTCTATAATGATAACTCTCCTTCCGGAAATGTCTCCCGTCAGTCCCATGACCTGCCTGACAGTGCCGGTTGATTTGGTGCCGACGTAGGAGGATAACTTCATGGATACCAGCTCGCAGTCGAACTCAAGTCTTTTCATCAGTTCAGCCGTGAACATGATTGCACCGTTCAGCGTGCAGATAAGGACCGGAATGTCCTTGCTGCCTTTGAAGTCGGCGTTCAGCTTCTCGGCAACCCCGTCGATTGCCTCTTCGATCTTCTCATTCGGAATGAAGGTCCGGAATGTCTTGTCATAAAGATTTATCTTTTGCATATTCTCGAAATTTTCCATTATCAAGAGCGCACAAAATTAATATAAATAAGTTTAAAAAACATAAAAATCTTCAAACGTGAAGAAAAAGCCACCTTCCGGACGGAAGAAATTCTCTATATTGGCAGCAGGCAGGAAAGTGTACTGCCCTGGTGGGGACGGATATGGACAGGAGACGGGAAATGCGAGATTTGGAACGTATCGGGATGGTGGTATTTGTGCAGACGGCTTTATGGGCATCTGCGGCTGCGTCTGTTGCTGCCGGCTCATCAGCTGCAGGAACGGGCAATCCGGACAGGGATGGTTTCATCACGGCCGTGCTGTACCTGACCGGTGAGCCCGATATGGAATCGGTCGGAGAGGACGTGATTGAAAGATACGAGGAACTTGAAAGGACGCCTTTGGACCTGAACAATGCCTCCCGGAGCAGGCTTCTCGCGTCCGGGCTTTTCACCCAGTACCAGGTAGCTTCGCTCAGGGACTATCTGGACCGGACCGGTGAGATATTGTCATTCACGGAACTTGCGTCTGTGGACGGATTTTCACAGGCTTTCGTGGAAGCGGTGTCGCATTTCGTGATGTTGAGCTCATCCGGTCCGCCGGGAGAACGGAAGAGGGTTTCCCGTGCTGACGTGTCTTCCGACACGAATCTGTCCTTGAAATATGCGGATGGGGCAGGAACTTCATTTTCAATGTGGCACAAGCTCAGGGCAGGGGACAGTGACAGGGTGGATTTCGGACTCTCTGCCAAAAAAGGTTATGACACTCCTTTCCTGCGCCCTTCATCATATTCCGCCTATATGGAAATCACAGGCAGACGGAGGCGGACGAGTTATATTGCAGGGGATTATGCTCTTCGTTTCGGGCAGGGACTGGCTTTGTGGAGCGGGTTCCGGATGGGAGGATTTTCCGGGGACAGGTCTTTCTGGAAGCGCCCTACCGGGATTACGCCGTCCCGTTCCCTTTCAGCGGAAAGCAGTCACAGGGGAATTGCAGCCGAAATTTCAGCAGGCCGCTTCGACATTTCCGCTTTCCTGTCAATTCCGGGGCTCAGGCAATGGTGCGAGTCCGGAAAGCCACCCGACATGTCAATGATGCCGGGATTCAATGCGGGATGGTTCTCCCGTTACGGTACGGTCTCATTGACTTCATACGGAGTATTCAAGCCGGGTCATGCTGATGACAGGCTTCTATCTGCAGCAAAGGTTTCCGTCGATGCGAGGTTTTGCGTGAAGGGGAGCGACCTGTTTGCAGAGGCTGCTTTTGACCCGCTGAATTCTGCCGGAGCCGTTACCGGCGGATTCTGCGTCCCGTTTCATGAGAAATGGAAGACGGCATTGTCCGGACGCTGGATTCAGGAAGGCTATGACCTTGCATACAGTTCTCCCGTCCGGGCGTTCTCCGGCAGGAAACCTGAGGCAGGAGTCGCTGCAGGCCTGTTCTATAAGGACATGGCACTGACCGCCGACCTGGCTTTCAAGGAAGCTGATGTGCGTTCCAGGCAGCTTAAACTGCTGCTGAACTGCCCGATCCGGTTTGCGGAAGGTCTGGTGCTCTCATTGAGGGTGTCCGAGAGGCTCCGGTCTTATGAGAAGAATTCAAGGACTGATGTCCGGGCCGATTTGAAATGTACATTACGGGACTGGCAGTCAGTGCTGAGGGCTGATATCCTGAAATGTTCAGGATTTGCATGGCTGGCATATGCGGAAGAGGGATATGTGCATGGCTCCGGGGCCGTGTATCTCAGGGGGACGCTATTCTCGGCGGACAGTTGGGACGACCGTCTATATTCTTATGAAAGAGATGCTCCCGGCTCGTTCAATGTGCCGGCATATTACGGCCGCGGATATGCCGTCTCCATAGTTGCGAGACAGAAGTTCCGCCTCGGGTCATGCTTCATGAAGGTGTATTTCAGGGCAGGATTCACGGATTGTCCATGGTCAGCCCGGGGAACATCCGCGGACAGGCCGGCAAGGGCGGAATGCAGGATGCAGCTTTCTGTGGATTTTTGAAAATTCCTTACTAAATTCGCAATATGGAAACTGCCGGAACCTACATATCCGTGATTCTTCCGCTCAGGCTTGAGTGGAATCCTTGTTATTTCGTTCCTGGGAGCGAAGGCCCGGTGTCACGTGGCGACAGGGTTTCGGTCAGCTTCGCAGGCCGCAGATATGTCGGTGTCGTAAGGGAAACGGGAATTGTACCGGACATAGACAAGTCAAGGGTAATGAATGTTCTCGGCGTGCTCGGGAATCTGTCCCCGGTCTCGGACAATGAGCTCAGGCTCTGGGATTTCGTTGCCGACTATTATCTCTGCTCGGAAGGCGAGGTGTACAAGGCGGCCTATCCTGCAGTGAAGATTGACGGGGAAATCGTATCCATGAGGACTAAGGAAAGGGCCCGTGCCGCAATTGAGAAGAAGATTGCCGCCCTGAAGGCAAGGCTTGAGCATACGGAGACGATTCTGGCGCGACGGAGGGAACTTCTGGAAAAGGCTGTCAAACAGACCGTCAAGGACAGATATTCTGAGGATGTGAGGAAATATGAGGCTGAGGCATTGCGCATAGGCGAAGAATTGAGATGGTTGGTGGTGCCGGATGCCGGTGAAGTGCCGGAAGGAATACGGGAATATTGCAGGCCGGCATTGAGCATGGCGCAGAAAGAAGCTTTGGAGCGTATCCTGACGGGTTTTTCCATTAAGAAACCGGTGCTGCTTGACGGTGTAACCGGCTCCGGGAAGACCGAGATATACATTTCCCTGGCTTTGGATTCGTTGTCGCGTGGAAAGAGTGTCCTGTACCTGATTCCCGAGATTGCGGTGAGCCGGCAGCTTGAGGAGAGGCTGCGTTCGGCATTCGGGAACAGGCTTCTCCCGTTCCATTCCCGGGAAACCGCTGCGCGGAGGAATTCAGTCATGGAATCCGTCCGGGAAGGAGGATATGTCGTGCTCGGGACCAGGTCTGCCGTTTTTCTGCCCTACAGGGACCTCGGGCTTGTGATAGTGGACGAGGAACATGACCCTTCATATAAGCAGGATGCCCCGGCTCCCCGGTACAACGGCAGGGATACAGCCTTGATGCTGGCCAGGATTCACGGGGCAGACGTGCTTCTCGGAACGGCGACACCTTCTCTCGAATCGCTGTATAATTGCAGGACCGGGCGTTTCCATAGAGTCATTCTTTCGGAGAAGTATTTCGGAGCTTCAGATACCGAAATCGAGATAATCGACACGGCGGCGGAAAGGAGAAAGAAAGGCATGAAGGGAAGTTTCTCCTTCAGGCTCATTTCGAGGGTCAACGACTCCCTTTCATCCGGAGGACAGGTACTCCTGCTCAGGGCGAGGCGTTCCTATGCGCCTTCTCTTCAATGCGTACGATGCGGGGACATTCCTCATTGCCCTCATTGCAACGTGCCTCTCAGCTGGCATCGGCAGGAAGGCCTGATGATGTGCCATTATTGCGGTTCAAAGTTCAGCTATACAGGAATATGTACCAGATGCGGGGCTACTCTGGAACCTCTCGGGGCAGGTACACAGAAAGTGGAGGAGGAAGCCCGGGAACTGTTTCCGGGGGCGAGAATTGCAAGGCTGGACAGTGACACGTCTGCCAGCGCCATAGCTGAAAAGAATCTCGTCAAGGATTTTTCCGAAGGGAAGATAGACATTCTGGTGGGAACCCAGATTGTGACAAAGGGATTCGATTTCGGAGGATTGTCCTTAGTCGCTGTCATACAGGCCGATTCATTGCTCGGACAGCAGGATTTCAGGGCGGACGAACGTGCTGTGCAATTGCTCGGGCAGTTCATGGGCAGGGGAGGGAGACGTGGACAGAAATGTGTCTTCGTGATACAGACTTCCCGTCCGGAGCATCCTGTCTACAGGGTTTTCTCAGGCGATTTCCGGAGTGAGGACCTGGCCGAGGCCATGCTTTCGGAGCGATATGCTTTCGGATATCCGCCTTTCTCGAGAATAATACGCATCATTGTGAAGGACAGGGACGAAGCCCTCGTGGATTCGCTCGCGTCAAGCCTTGCGGAAATAATCAGGAAGGAATTCCGGGCTCCTGCATCAATCCTCGCAGGCCAAGGCCCGGTCAGTGTGCTCGGACCATATCCGCCACCAGTAGACAAGGCTTCCGACTTATATATCAGGCATATACGTGTGTCTGTCATGAAAGGGCCCGAACTGGCGGAAAGGAAAAGGATGCTTGATTCATTGGTGGGGGAATTCTCCAGAACTCATTCATGTACCGGCGGGATTGTCCTCGATGTCGATCCTTGATGCAGGCTGATACGTGAAATCGTCAAAAACAACTGCCGGTTTGCCGGCAATATGAATTATTTTATTAAATTTGTAATTCCGGATTATTAAAAACATCATCTAATGGGAAAGGTTATCGCAATAGCTAATCAGAAAGGCGGGGTAGGCAAAACCACCACCGCAATCAATCTTGCGGCGTCTCTTGCAGTGCTAGAAAAGAAGGTGCTGATCATTGACGCGGACCCTCAGGCCAATACGACCTCCGGCCTTAACTTTTCGCCTGACAATGATGAGAAGAGGACACTGTACGAAGTGATGATCGGTGCAATAGGCATTGAAGACGCATTGATTCAGACAGAGATAGCCAATCTTCACATGGTTCCTTCACATATCAACCTCGTTGCTGTGGAAATCGAAATGCTGGATGAGCAGGACAGGGAAAGCGTCCTCAAGAACGCGATTGCCCCGGTACGTGACAAGTACGATTATATCGTGATTGACTGTTCGCCTTCCCTTGGCCTTATCACTGTCAACTCTCTCACTGCCGCTGATTCTGTCATTGTACCTGTGCAGCCGGAATTCTTCGCCCTGGAAGGCCTCGGAAAGCTTCTCCAGACCATCAGGCTCGTCCAGAACGGAGTGAATCCGTCGCTGACGATCGAGGGATTCGTCGTGACCATGTATGACGGCCGCACGAAGGTGCACACCCAGGTCCTTAACCAGCTCCGGGAACATTTCAAGGACATGGTATTCGATACTATAATACAGAGGAACATCCGTTTGAGCGAGGCTCCGTCGCATGGAAAGCCGATTATTCTCTATGATGTGATGTGCAACGGTACATCCAATTATCTGAACCTCGCCAAGGAAGTCCTCGAAAAGAACAAGAATTAAAAGGAAAATTTATGAGCAAACCGATAAGAGGATTGGGCAAGGGCCTTGACGCACTTCTTGGAGATGCCGGGAACATTGATTCTTTGCGTTCACCGGTCGGGTATGTGAACAAGGCTGTCGTAGGAGCGAAGGAACCGCAGGACACTGCGGACATTCTCCGTATCCCGGTGGACATGATCGAGCCGAATCCGTTCCAGCCGAGGATGTCATTTGACCAGGATGCTCTTCAGGAACTGTCCGAGTCAATCCGCACATTCGGGCTTATCCAGCCAATTACTGTCAGGAAGAAGAGTTCCGACAGATATCAGATAATCAGCGGAGAGCGCCGTTTCAAGGCTTGCAGGCTCGCCGGCATGGACATGGTACCGGCATATATACGCGATGCGAGCGACCAGGGCATGCTCGAGATGGCCATCGTGGAGAATATCCAGAGAGAGAATCTCGATCCAATCGAAGTGGCTCTCAGCTACCAGAGGCTCATCGAGGAATGCAGCCTCACACAGGAGCAGATGGCTGACAGGGTCGGGAAGAAACGGGCTTCGGTTACCAATTATCTCCGTCTTCTCCGTCTTCCGGCCAAGGTCCAGCATGACCTCAAGGTCGGACTTCTCAGCGTCGGACATGCGAAGGTGCTTCTCGGTATTGAGGATCCTGCTGCCCAGGAGCAGCTCTGTGACCTCGTCATCAAGAACGGCTGGTCAGTTCGCCAGCTTGAGGACAAGCTTAAGGAATTTCTTGCCCCGGAAAAGCCGCGTGCAAGCCGTCCCCAGGAGGAACTTCCTGAAGATTATTGCCGTGTCCTTGAACACATAGGCAAGTTCTTCGACAAAAGCATAAGTCTCAAGCGTACACCGTCAGGGAAAGGTACAATGACCATTCATTTCGATTCGGACGATGAGGTCAGGCGTTTCCTCAAGGCCTTGGATGATTCGAACATCTGAAATCAATGGATGGCGATGACGAGACGTTTCATTCAGATAGCTGTTCTTGCAGTTCTGGGATTTGCATTGTCCATGACGGACATCAAGGCCCAGTTCAGGGAGGAGGCGTTCACACAGTCATACAACGAGAAAGAAGATACGACCGGCCGGGACTCGACCGATACCGCATTCACTTTCAAGGAGTATTTCGGTGGCATTTCACATAAGAGGGATGCCAGAATCGGCGTGATGTTCGCCGGTTCCACAGTGTTCATCGGCGGTCAGCAGATGCATAACAGACAGTATTGGAAACTGCCTGTCATATACGGAGGAATGGCTGCGACGGCTGGCCTCGGCATCTACTACAGGCACAGATATAATGTGGAGGACAAATCCAGTTTCAAGACTGCCAGTACATTATGTTTTATAGGCACGGGACTGTTCTATTGGGGCTCGCTTTTGGACGGAGTGTGCAATTTCGGGTCCGGGGACTATCCGAATCCGGGCAAGGCAACCCTGTATTCCCTTCTCCTTCCGGGCCTCGGGCAGGCCTACAACGGGGAGTACTGGAAGATACCGATTTATTACACTGCTCTGATGTGCTCCGCCCATTTCCTTATAACGAACAACACCAACTATCTCAGGTACAAGAGAATATATAACGATGCGACGTCGGTGGACTCAACATACGACGGACCTGTCTCCGCTTCAACGGCGAAGTATTACAGGGATGTCTTCAGACGTTACAGGGATTATTCCGTGGTTGCCCTTCTGGGTTTCTACGTCCTCCAGATAATTGACGCCAACGTATTTGCATATATGCACAATTTCGAACTTTCCGATGACCTGGCAATAAGTGTCTCGCCAGCAGTCATTTCCCCGGACAATTCCTATGCCTCGCTCCATTATAGCGGGTCTTCGGCAAGGATGAGGCCGTTCTCCGGGACGGAAGCATTCGGAATCAGCGTCGGGCTGAGATTTTGACAGATTATGATTATGAGAATTGAGAATATTGCTGTGGCCGTAGTAGCCGCAATTGTCAGCATGTCTTTTTCACTGATATCTTATGATGCCGGTGCGGCAACGGTGAAGCCGAAGTCGAAGAAGGAATTGATCAGGGAAAATGCCAGGATGAAGGCCGTACTGGATTCATTGATGCAGGAACTTGAGTCATTGAAGGATACTGCGTATCTTGAGGAAGATCTTCCTGCAGGGGATGATTATCCGCTTCTGAACGGATTGTCTCCGGACGATTATACACAGGAAGTGACAGACAGCCTGCTGAGCGTGTGGTACCATCACAGAAAGGTGTCTGATTCATCGGAAGGAGTGTTCAACATGGATTCCGTCAAGTTCGCGTCAAATGTTCCGGACAAGGTATTCATCGAGCGTCTCGCCGCAATGAATTCTTTCATTACCCTGCCATACAACGAGACAGTCCGCAACTATATCATTCTCTATGCCGAGAAGATGCCTCAGAAGATGGCATCCATGCTTGCGCTGGCGGATTATTATCTTCCGATATTCGAGACCACTCTCAACAAATATGGCATGCCGGACGAACTCAAATATATGGCAGTCATTGAGTCGGCATTCAATCCGGTGGCCGTTTCGAGGGCAGGGGCCAAGGGAATGTGGCAGTTCATGCTTACTACGGCGAAGAATTATGGCCTGACAATCAATTCATTCGTGGACGAGAGGCTTGACCCGTTCAAGGCGGCCGATGCAGCAGCGAGATATATGTACGACGCCTACAGGATTTTCGGTGACTGGAATCTTGCCATATCGTCCTACAATTGCGGGGCAGGCAATGTCAACAAGGCTATCAGACGATGCGGCGGCAGCAAGGACTTCTGGGCCGTGTACAATTATCTTCCGAGGGAAACGAGAGGATATGTTCCGGCTTTTGTCGGGGCGATGTATGCATTCAGATATTACAAGGAGCATGGAATCACCCCGGCTCCTGTGACCATGCCTGCACATGTGGATACGTTCCATATCAGGCGGATGCTGCATTTCCGGCAGGTAAGCGACCTGACCGGTGTATCTGTGGAAATGCTCCGCAATCTCAATCCGCAATATGTCCATGACATAATCCCCGGAAACGAGAAGGAATACATTCTGAGGATTCCGTACCAATATACAGGCAAGTTCATAGAGAACGAGGATTCATTGTATACCTACAAGGCCAAGGAACTTTTCAGTCCGGCCACTCTCCAGAATATTGCCGCTTCAGGAATCGGAGGTGTGCCGGCCGGACAGAGGATAACGTACAAGGTGAAGAGCGGGGACTATCTCGGCAAGATTGCTTCGAAATATCATGTCACCGTGACCCAGCTCAAGAACTGGAATCATCTGAAGAGCAACAACTTGCGTATCGGCCAGATCCTCTATATCTACGGCAGGGGAGCGGCTCCGTCATCTTCGTCCAAGACATCGTCTTCAACAGCTTCCGGAACATCCGGTTCGACTGCACCGCCGGCAGCATCCGGCCCTTATGTAACCTATGTGGTGAAGCAGGGAGACACTCTCTACAAGATTGCCCAGGCATATCCCGGAGTAAGTGCCGACGATATAATGAAGTTCAACGGAATAGGCTCGGACATACGTCCGGGAATGACCATCAAGATTCCTTCGAAATAAGCTCTACGAGCCGGTCAATTGCCTCGTCTTCAGGTACATGCCTGAGGACGGGGTCTTTGTGATGGTAGATGGATACCTTGCCGTTGCCCTCCCCGACATATCCCCAGTCAGCGTCCGCCATTTCTCCCGGTCCGTTCACGATGCATCCCATGACAGCAATTACCACGTTCTTGAGATGACCTGTCCGTGCTTTGACCTTCTCGAAAGCGTCCTGAAGATTGTACATCGTACGTCCGCAACCCGGGCAGGCTATGTATTCCGGCTTGTAGAAGCGACGTCTCGTGGCCTGCATCAGTTCATCTTCGAGATATGCCCCGGTGCCTGATGCCACTATGTCCACGGCCTTCCCGTCCTCCATGTATGTGCCGCTTATCCTGACCTCGTCCAGTTCCCTGTCCATCAAACGTTTGCCGAAATCGCACGAGAAATCCTCGAGAAGCCTTTCCCTCGAAGGGGACTCATAAACCGCTTCTGCTTTCCTCCCTTCGACCTTTATGCTCCTGAGAGATGAAACAAGCCTTCCGTCATATCGGTCCGCAAGATATTTTCCCACAGGAATCTCGTTTACCGGATCTTCCGTGAGCGAGACTCGCAGTGTATCCCCGATGCCCTCCGAAAGAAGTGCCGATATGCCTGCGCATGACTTGATTCTTCCGGAATCCCCGTTTCCGGCCTCGGTCACACCCACGTGCAGAGGGAACTCCGTACCGCTTTCCTTCATCTTCTGTGCGAGAATCCTGTAAGCTTCCACCATGACACATGTGTTGCTGGATTTCAGGGATACCGTAACATTGAAGAAATTATTTGATTTGCAGAGATTTATCCATTCCATGGCAGCCTCGGCCATAGCCTGAGGCGTATTGCCGTACAAGGCCGTTATCCGTTCCCCGAGCGACCCGTGGTTCAGACCGATTCTTATGGCAGTACCGTGTTCCTTGCACACTTCAAGGAGTCTTGCGAGCTGCCGGGATGCCTCTCCGAAATCCTTGTGGAAATTGCCAGGATTGATCCTGACCTTCTCGACGAACGGGGCCACGGCGATAGCCGTCTCGGAAGAAAAATGGATGTCGGCAACGAGAGGAGTATTTACTCCTGAGCCACGCAGCCTGTCATGGATTTCCTTCATGTACTTCACGTCTCCCATTCCCGGCACGGTTATGCGGATGATGTCAGCCCCGGCCCCGGCCATGCGGATGCATTGGGACACGGTTTCTTCCACGTCATATGTATGCGTGTTGCACATTGTCTGCACTGCAATCGGGCAGCCTTTTCCTATTCTCACGCTGCCGATGCATGCCTGGATTTTCTCAGAATTGTTCATCATAAACAGAAGATTTAGCTTCCTTGCGGAGTTCCGCCCTCGTCTTGCCGGTCCTTTTCGTCAGCTGGACATGTATTCCTGCCGAAATGATGATGTCCGACGGGTAAGCGAAACGGTAATAATACTCGCTGTTGTAATCCGGATCGTACAATGTGCCGAGCGAAGCCCTGTACGTTGCCGTTATATGGAATTCTATAGGGTCAAATACCAGACCTATGCCTGCACCTCCCTTTATTCCGTAGTCGAAGCGCCTGTCATAGTCGTAGAATTTGTTGGTATACTCCGGGTCCAGTCTTTCACCTTCACGCTCCACGCTCATCCTGTACGCCCCGTAAAGCCCTACGTTGACAATCAGCTTCAGATGCCATACATCCACGTGCAGATGAGCAAGCAACGGGACTTCAAGATATGAATAGGTAGCCTTTGTGGCTCCGTCCACCGTTCCTGAGTATTCCCCGGTCTCCTTGTCCTTCTTGAATACATAGCCGTCCTGTCCGTAGAAAAGCCCGGCCTGGAATCCGAAATACGGCATGTATCCGAACATCTTGCCGTATCTGGTGTACATTACGCCGATGTTCATCGGAGTCATCAGCATTCCCTGCTTCTTGGACGGGTTGAATCTCATCTGGTTCAATGCAATGCCGTACTGGACGCCAATCATGCTGTAGTCATTGATGACTTTCTTTTTCTTGATGTTTACAGTGTCGAGATACTCGTCGGAATATACCGGCTCCAGTCCCACCGTAAGCGTGTCATCCGGTAATGACAGTGTCAATGTGCTGTCCTTCAATTCAATGCTGGTGCTGTCAGCTACTCTGTGTGCAAGGCTGTCAGGCAGCGCACGGGCAAGGCTGTCCGCTATCTCCGCCACCGTCTTTCCCGGTTTCTTCCTGGCCTCTGCACCCGGCTGCAATACAAGCAGGGTGACGGCTGTCAGCATATATGCGATTTTGAACCTCATCTTTTTCTCATTCTCAATTTAAAAACAGGCTTGACAGGTCTAATGTCTGCTCCATTTCAGTGGATTCCTTCACGGTCAGCACATACGAACCGTCCTTCAACTTGTAAAACTTTACCTTTTCCGGCTGACGGTGCTCGAGCAGGCTGCCCGTGTCCACGATACCGTTTCTGTTCACGTCTTCCGTGATGCGTATTGAATATTTCCCGGCCTTCAGATAAGGGAATTTCAGCACTGTGTCCGAGTCAATTATGTAACTGCGGAGAATCTTGTCCCTCTTCTCGTTCAGGAGGTCAACTATATATTTGTTGTGTACTCCTGTCATGTTGAATATCAGGGTGCTCAGCTTGTCATCCTTCGGCAGCGATACCTTTACTTCGGTACTGTCATTGTAGAATCCGTTGATGTCCCTGAATTTCCTCCATGGGACTTTCAGCTTGTATTCGTAACCGCTTCTCAGCTCTTCTTCCGGCTTGACAACGTATTTCCTGAGATTCAGCGTGTCTCTCGTCACCTTGAACTTAATCTTCGACTCCTGCTGCTTCGGATTGACTGATATAAGCTTGAGAGAATCGAAATTCTCGTATATTATCGGATGCCGGAACTCGATTCCGAAACCGTTCTGCTCAATCGTTTCCGCTTCTGCCGTGACCGTCATCACACATGTAGTGTCCTCATGCTTGATATCCCTTCTCGAACTCTTCGACTTGCCGCCTGTCTTTTCCATCGCAAGCCTGACATGTTCCGTGTAGGGCTCGAACATTCCGAGAGAGTCGGTCCTGAGATAATCCACGAAAAGATGCAGGGTGTCAGGCTGACGTTTCCTGTCGTTCACCCAAAGCTCGAGACTGTCACGTTCGATATTGAACTGTGCAATGAGTTTGTCTGACGGAAGGCCGCTTATCCACAGGGTGTCAATCCTCGCATTCTGGGCCATGAACGTAATGTATGCGGACCTTGCATCTGTTCTTACCTTGTTGACTATCATCTGCTTGGATGGCTTTTCCCGGAACATCAGAAGTTCATGCTCCTCACGCCTTGCCATGCAATGCAGGGTATCTTCCATATCGTATTTCATGAGTTCCGGAAGGTCGTCGCTCGCTATGAGGACAGGCCTGATAATGCTGTCTACGAATGCGATGCGGTCATTGTCCGGGTCATAAATATTGTTCGAACTCTCATCCTTTATCGCGTAGAGCCTGTATGTGGTGTCCGCGATGTTTCTCAATGAGAAGAATCCCCATTCGTCCGTCTTCACTGCCGCATCAGGCCTGCTCTTGAATACAGCCGAATCACTCAGGTCCTTGTATATCATTACCGTGGCTCCCTTGATCGGCTGCAGGGTGCTGCAGTCCCTTACAACCCCGGTCATTGCCATGGAATCTATCTTGTCCCCTGTGGAGAACGTGAGGGTGTATCCAGGGAACATGTTGCCCTCGTTGTTGTCCGCAATTGCGTTCGTCAGGTCAAGGGTGTATGTCTTGTTGGAATCGAGGTCGGACTCGAAATACACCACTAAGGATTTCCCCCTCATCTTGTATTTCGGAGTTTTCTCTAAAGGTGGCGACAGGAAAATCGATTTCGGGTCCTTTACAGTGACATATTCATTGAAAGTGATGGTTATCGTGGTGTTATGCACCGGGACGTTCACTGTACCGGGAAGTGGGCTTAGTCCTGTAATTACCGGGGGAATGGTGTCCTTGTCACCTCCGCTCGGAGGTGTGGTCGTATTCGCGCAGGAATGTGAGAACATCACCGCACCGAGCACGGCCGCTATCGGGACGGCCGGAATCAATCTTTCCAAATGTATCTTCTTCTTCATCGTGTTTTCTATATCTCAGTTCGCATTACATCCTGTATGCCCTTGATACTCTTCAGTTTGTCAATCATGGATTCGAGCACTTCGCGGTCATGCACGAGCATGTCAATGTAGCCCTCGAATATGCCGTCCTCCGTATTGAGGTTCAACCTTCTCATATTCACTCCCATCACCAAGGAAATATATCCGGTGATGTCGTTCAGCAGTCCAACGCGGTCGATTCCCTTCAGCATTATCCTTACCGGGAATGAGCCTCCTCCAGCCGTGTTCCATTTCAGCTTGACAATCCAGTCCCCGTGCTTCGAGGCGATGTTCTCAGCCACCTGGCACGTCTTCTTGTGCACTGTTATTGTTCCGCCGGGGGAGAGGAATCCCACTGCAGGGTCTCCCGGGATCGGATGGCAGCATCCGGATATCACGTATTTGTGTCCGTCACCCGGAGCATTGATTACATAGCTGCGGCTCTTGTCCGCGGCAGCCTTCCTTTCCTCGTGCCTTCCTTTCCACGGAAAATGCCAGAATGTGTTTCCGCCTCTCCTGTCCACGAGTTCCGCGATGGTCTCGAACCTGATATATCCGATCCCGAAACGGAACAGGAATTCGTCCGTATTCTTCACCTCCATGGCGGAAGAGAGATTGCGGAGCACGTTCTCATCAAATCTGATGCCTATGGAACTGAGCTTTTCCTTGAGCAATGTCCTGCCTTCATGGACATATCTCGCCTTGTCAGAACGGAACCAGTCCATAACCAGTCCTTTTGCATGCCGTGTCTGGAGAAAGTCGAGCCATTCCTTCTTCGGCTCCTGGTCCTCGGCCGTGATGATTTCCACCTGGTCTCCGGTCTTGAGCTGGATGGAAAGAGGAACGAGTTTCATATTGACTTTCGCTGCAATTGCCCTGTTGCCTATCTCCGTATGTATCATGTAAGCGAAGTCCAATGCCGTTGCTCCTTTCTGGATGCTCTTCTGCTCGCCTTTAGGAGTGAACACCATTATTGAAGTGGAAATCAGGTCATTGTGGATGATGTCCAGAAGTTCGAGCGCATTCACATCCGGGCTGACGAGAATTTCCTTGACCTTGGAGAGCCATTTGTCCATCTCGCTGTCATTCTCCCCGATGTATCCGTCCTGCTTGTATGCCCAGTGTGCGGCGATTCCCTTCTCGGCAATGTCATCCATTCTCTTGCTTCGGATCTGCACCTCGATCCAAAGACCGTACATGCTCATGAGGGTGCAGTGCAGGGCTTCGTAGCCATTGCTCTTCGGATGTTTCACCCAGTCCCTGACCCTGTCCGGCTTGTATCTGTAAATGCTTGTGATAATGGAGAATACGTGATAGCACTGGTCTCTCTCGCTTTCGTTCGAATCCGGTCCCGGATTGAAGATGATCCTCACTGCGTACAAGTCATATACCTGTTCGAAAGGTATCTGCTTGGTCGCCATCTTGTGCCAGATGGAGTAAGGCGTCTTCACGCGTTTCTTGATTCTGAAATCGAATCCTGCCTCCCTCAACGCCGTCTCAATCGGCGCTATGAACTCGTTGATGCTCTTTTCCTTGTCGGATATGTCCCGGTTGATCTTGGCGCTGATGTCATTGTAGGCATCAGGCTCCTTGTATCTCAGCCAGATGTTCTCCATCTCGGATTTCACCTCATAAAGACCTAAACGGTGTGCGAGAGGGACGAATATGAACATGGTCTCGCTCAGAATCTTGTCCCTCTTGTACTCCGGCATGTACTCAATTGTGCGGCAGTTGTGCAGCCTGTCGGCCAGTTTTATGAGCACCACCCGCACATCATCGTTCAGGGTAAGCAGAATCCTCTTGAAATTCTCAGCCTGCAGGCTCTCGGTATATCCGTCGTTCTTGTTTTTCTTGTCCTGATTGTCAAGAACGTTCTTGATCTTCGTCAGGCCTTCCACGAGAGAGGCTATCTTGTCCCCGAACATGTTCCGGATATCATCCGTGTTGTAAGCCGTGTCCTCGACCACGTCATGCAGCAGGGCAGCGGAAATCGACTTGTATCCGAGACCGATGTCGTTGACTACAATCTTCGCCACGGCCACCGGGTGGAGTATGTACGGTTCTCCCGAACGTCTCCTGACATTCTTGTGAGCTTCGTTTGCGAACTCGAACGCTTTCTGCACGACTTCCAACTCGTTTTCTCCGTTGCATCTCTTGCGCGCAGCCTCCTTCAGCTCCGCGTAACTCCGTGCGATGACTTCGTAGTCTTTCTGTGTGAATTCTGAAAAGCTCATCTAATTCTCAAGATTAAAACTTGCAACATTCTGGAACGCGTATGATATCTCCGCCCCGATCAGGATGATGAACCATCCGAAGTTCAGCCAGAACATGAACAGCGGAATCGCGGCCACCGCTCCGTATATAGCATTAAGACGTGAGACAAATATCTGTGTTTCAAGGAAAAGATACTGCATCAGCGTGAAGACCGGCCCGGACAACAATGCTGCCTTTATGGCATTCCTGTATTTCACCGGATAGTTCGGAATGAACTTGTACATCGCCGAGAATGTCAATACGGATATCACGCCGAACACCACCCATCCGAGGAAGGACTTTATGCCTTCAGAGAACACTATGCTGTTCGGCACGAGGATGTCAAGTACATTGGAATACACCACCGACCCGGTGAAGAACAGCATCACGATGAACGGCGACAGGCACATTATGGCAATGTAGAAGGACAGTCTCTTTACGAATTTCCTGGATTTGTTCACTTTCCACACATTGTTGAACACCGATTCCACGCACATCATCATCCAGATGACGAGCCACGCGAAAAGCAATGCACTCACGAGTCCGACCGCGCTTGACTGGGCCGTCTGGATGATGTTCTCCGCGAAGGTGAACAGGGTGTCCACCGCCTGGGGGTTGCTTATGTAGGTGGAAATCACCTCCTTGAGCATGCCCTCGAGCCCAACTCCTCCTGTGATGGCAAATGCTATTGCCATGAACGGTACCGCAGCCATGGTGCAGAAAAAGCTCAGTGCCACAGCCTGGAATCCGATTTTCTGGGCGGAAAAGGTCTTGGCCGTGATGACTATCACGCGGAGATCCTTCACGAGCCTCGCCCTCGCCCTTGAAAGGTTGGAGATGTTCTCGTTCCAGATGTCTTCGGACAGATATCCCTTGAATCTTCTTATATGAGTGTTTATACTTTTCATCTGTTATCTCCTAAATGAGTCCTCCGAACAGGTCCGTGTATTCCTCCTCTTCCTCCGGGCTTTCAGGCAGGCTCCCTTCCGGCAGCATTTTCCTGAATTCATCTTCACTGATAACCTTGATTCCGAGCTGCTCCGCCTTTTTCATCTTCTCCGGACCCGGTTTCGACCCGGCGAGCAGATATGATGTCCTGGAACTGACTGAAGAACTGTTCCTGCCCCCGTGCAATGTGATGAGTTCCTTCATCTCGTCGCGGGAAATGCTGAAATTCCCTGAAATTACAATGCTCAGTCCCTTGAGCGCCTCGGAAAGATTTTCCTCAGGTGCGTCCATCGACATTTTCAGGCCTGCCGCACGCAGCCTTTGTATCTCCACGATATGTTCCGGCTTGCGGAAATAATTGTATATGCTCTCCGCTATGACTTCTCCGATGTCCGGAACGGCGAGAAGTTCCTCCATGGAAGCCGAAGAGATCCGGTCGATATTGCCGAAATACTTCGCGGCCGATTTCGCCGTCGTCTCACCGACATATCTGATGCCGAGGGCGAACAATACACGGTCAAATCCTGTTTTACGGCTGTCCCTCAGACTGCTCAGGAAACGGTCTGCCATTCTTTCTTTCCACCCGTCGAGCCGGAGAAGGTCGTTTCTCTTCAGGTCGTAGAAATCGGCAGGAGTACGCACCATGTCCAGATTGTAGAGCTGTTCCACTGTGGCTTCTCCCGCAATCACGTTCATGGCCTTCCTGCTGAGGAAATGCAGCAGGCGGCCCTTTATCTGCATCGGGCAGCCGTCCTGGTTCGGGCAGAAATATTTGGCTCCTCCGTCCTCTTTCACGAGAGGGGTTCCGCAGTCCGGGCAAACTTCAGGGAAAACTGGCCTGACACTGTCAGCAGGCCTTTCGGATAGCTCCACACCGGTGATTTTCGGGATTATCTCCCCGCCTTTTTCCACATAGACGCTGTCCCCGGTCCGGATGTCCATCTGCTCCATCATCCCTGCATTGTTCAGGGTGGCGCGTTTCACGACAGTTCCTGAGAGCTGGACCGGTGCAAGGTTGGCGACAGGGGTCACTGCTCCCGTCCTTCCTACCTGATAAACAATTGATTCCAGTTTCGTCAGGGCCCTTTCGGCCTGGAATTTATATGCCACGGCCCATCTCGGGAACTTGGAAGTATAGCCGAGTTCGGTCTGGTATTCGAGTTCGTTGATTTTTATCACGATGCCGTCGGTGGCGTAAGGCAGGAATTTCCTTTCTGTGTCCCAACGGTTTATGTAATTTTCAATATCTTCCGCGCTTCGGCAGATTTCTCTCTTGTCCGAGATTGGAAGGCCCCAAGATGCTGCCGCGCGCATTGCCTCGTCGTGTGTCCTGAAGGAAATGTCCGGGCTCGGGATATGGTAGAGAGTGCACCATAGGCCCCTGCGGCCGACCTCTTCCGGGTCGAGCAATTTCAGTGAGCCTGAGGCTGCGTTCCTCGGATTGGCGAAAGGCGGTTCCTCCTCATCGATCCGTTCCTGGTTCAGCCTGTCGAATTCCTTGTATGGCATCAGAACCTCCCCGCGTATCTCGAATTCTTCCGGGTAGTCGCTGCCTTTCAGGGTGACCGGGATATTGCTTATGCGCATCGCATTCTCCGTGACATCGTCGCCCACCACGCCGTCTCCTCTGGTCAGGGCCTTGAGCAGGCGTCCGTTCCTGTAGGTCAGGCAGATGGCGGTTCCGTCGAATTTCAGTTCGCAGGAATATGAAAACTCCTTGCTGCCGAGAGCCTTGGCGGCCCTTGAGGTGAAGTCGAGTACTTCGCCCATGCTGTAGGTGTTGCCGAGGGAAAGCATGGGATATTTGTGGGGATATTGCGCGAACTCCTTCCTGCCGGTGAGGATCTTTCCGGAAGTGGAACCGTCCTCCAGGTCGCTCCCCACTATCCGGGTAGGGGAGTCAGGAGTGATGAACTCAGGAAACTGCTTCTCGAGGTCTTCCAGCTCGTACATGAGATGGTCATATTCATAGTCGCTCATCGTGGGGGCATTCTCCACGTAATATCTGCGGCTGTTCTCCCGGAGAATCTCCCGGAGCTCATCTATCCTTATCCGTGCTTCATTTCTGTCCATCGTGCAGCGTCATAAATGCGTAAGATTACAAATTTAACTCTTTTTTTGTGGAATATTTGCTGAAAATAGATAATTTTGCATTTCGAAAAAGGAATAACAATTCAAAATTATTTCAATAAGTATGAAAGATGCAATTATTATCCTGTGCGGCGGCGGTCCTGCCCCGGGCATGAACTCAGTTTCGATGAGCGTTGCCAAGACTTTCCTTTCAAAGGGTTACAGAGTCATCGGTCTCCATGGAGGCTATTCAGGACTGTTCAGCAAGAATGCACGTACCGAAGACCTCGACTTCTTCAAGGCTGACCGTTATTTCAACAGGGGCGGTTCCTATCTCGAAATGAGCCGTTTCAAGCCGACCGACGAGGACTTTGAGAAGAACTTCAATCTCGACCTGTTCAAGGACAACAACATCAAGCTCCTTGTTACCATCGGCGGAGATGACACCGCTTCTACTGCAAACAGGATTTCCAAGTTCCTCGCAGCCAAGAATTATCCTATCGCTAACATCCATTGCCCGAAGACCATCGACAATGACCTTCCTCTTCCTGCAAACGCTCCGACATTCGGATACAATTCCGCAAAGAACGAGGGCGCTCATATCGCGAGGACAATCTACGAGGATGCACGCACTTCAGGCAACTGGCTCGTGATTTCAGCAATGGGCCGTACTTGCGGAAGCCTTGCGCTCGGAATCGGAGAGGCTACTCATTGCCCGATGACCATCATTCCTGAGATGTTCAACAAGACCCAGATGACTCTCGACAAGATCATCCGCCTCTCCATTTCAGCAATCCTCAAGAGAAAGCTTATGGGCGTGAACTATGGTACTGTAGTCGCTGCCGAGGGCCTTTTCCACAATGAGGAGGTTGCCAAGGAGGCTGCTGAGGCCGGCGTACATTTCACCTACGACGAGCACGGACATCCAGAGCTCGGCAAGATTTCCAAGGCTGTCCTCTTCAATGACCTTCTTGAGAAGAAGTTCAAGGCAATAGGCCTGAAGGTGAAGACTCGTCCGGTGGAGATCGGATACGATGTACGTTGCCAGGACCCTGTGGCTTATGACCTTACATATTGCACAGAGCTTGCCATGGGCGTTTACCAGCTCTTCAGCGAGGGCAAGACCGGATGCATGGTGTATGTAGATGCATACGGCAATGTATCACCTCTCTATCTTGCAGATCTTCAGGATCCTGAGACCGGAAAGATTCCTCCGAGAGTAGTGGATATCAACGCAGGTACTGCACAGAACTACTACAATTATATCGCGCATTACGTAACTCCTGAGGATTACGAGGCTGTGAAGGCTCTCGGCATTGCAGATCCTGAGGTTTACGATTTCAGGAAGATTCTCGAGTGGTAATCTGCCCGGAGTCTCCGGAAATGCCGTTGACAACAAATCCCGCGGATGTCTTCGCGGCCATTGGCCGGAAACTCCGCGGGATTTTAATTTCCTATGTGGCTCACACAGAATCGTTGGCCGTAGTGAATAGATTGCTTATGAGAGGACTCCGCTCACTGCGTTCGCTCCGGCCCCTCCCAACGTCAACTTCGTCATCGCTGCTCCCGTATAAGTAGCGGTAATCCTGACCGTAGGAGGCGCAATGTCAGGAAACTGCTCTACCGGAAGTTGGCTGAGCCCGATGAGTCCGATTTATATTTTTTGTCTGCAAAAATAAACCTGCTCCTGAACTGAAATCAGGTGCCGTGTCCAAGAGGGGGTATATATATGTTTTTTGTTGGCAAAGCCTGTGGAAAGTATTGCAGATTAAGAAGAAAAAGATTTATATTTGCCGTTGTGCAGTTCAATTGTGATAATTGTTCAAAAAGATGAAACGGACTTATCTGCAAAAATGAAAAATGTGCCGATATACATAGATCTCGGCTTCTGCCTGATCTTCCTTCCGCTCATGATCCTCGCATTTCCGGTCGAGAGATGGTGGTGGACATATCCAGTATATTTCGGATTGTTCGTGGCGTGGCTGTATCTTACCTACTTTCTGTATAAATATCTGATTGTGACGGGCTTATGCCATGACAGACGTCAGCGGACAGTAGCGTTGGTGGCCATGGCTGCCTCGATTGCAGTAACATTCATATTCGCTTCCTATGAGATTACATCCCCGTTTTATCATTTCAGGATGCAGAATCCGGATATGATACCGGCACCGAAACTGGGAGTCAGGCAGAACCAGCAGGCGGTGTGGCTGCATTACATAATAGTGGTCATTTTTACGTTTGCAGTAGGCTTGCTCACCGAGTCTTTCAGGCAGCGTATCGAGCTTGAGGAAGCGGAATATGAACGGAACAATGCCGAACTGGCCCTGTACAAGGCGCAGATAAATCCTCATTTTCTTTTCAACACACTGAACACGATCTACGGCCTGCTGATTACGAAGTCGGATCAGGCGGAAACAGCCCTCGAACAGTTCATCGGCCTCACGAAATATATGTACGGAAATGCCTCCCGCGACTATATCCCGCTTTCTGAAGAAGTGGAATACATCGACCGTTATATCGGCTTGCAGAAACTGAGGCTGAACGAGTATGCCGACGTGACTTTCGGGACTGATATCGATGACCCGGATGTCAGCATACCCCCGGCAATGTTGGTGACTTTCGTGGAGAACGCTTTCAAGTACGGGATTTCCTCCAACGAGCATTGCTTCGTACATATCCTGCTTGAGCAGAAAGCCGGTCATATGAGGTTCGAGGTGGTGAATTCACTTTTCCCCCGCAGGAAGAGTGATTCGTCAGGAATCGGTATTGAGAATTGCAGGAAACGGCTCGGTCTTCTCTATCCTGGACGTCATCGCCTGGAATGCGGAGAGACTGGAGGTGTATTTCGTGTCCTGCTTGAACTGGACACGGCAATTGATTGAAACAATGTGGAATAGATAATATGCTAAGATGTATCGCAATCGATGATGAGCCTGTCGCGCTCGGCATCATCAGCAACTACTGCTCAAGGCGCGGGGACGTGATCCTCGAGACCTACAGTTCACCGAAAATAGGTATGAACAGAATCCAGGAATGGTGCCCGGACATTGTATTTCTCGACGTGGAAATGAACGGTGTCTCCGGACTGGAACTTGCACGTGAACTGCCTCCGTATTGTTGCCTGATTTTCACCACGGCCTATGCCCATTACGCCTTGGACGGATATGAAGTCAATGCGGTGGATTTCCTTCACAAGCCTTATTTCTATGACCGCTTCGACAGGGCAATGCAGAAGGCTGAGGAGTGGCTTCGCATGCACGACCTGCTCAAGACATCCGAATCCCCTGAGCGCCAGCTTGTTCTGACCGTTGACTACAAGAAGGTGACAGTCCCGTTCGACAGCATTGTCTATATAGAATCCGAGGACAATTATGTCAGGCTTCACCTTACCGATGGCTCGACCCTGATGTCCAAGACAACCCTTACTTCCGTGGCAGGAATGCTGCCGAGACCCGAGTATCTGAGAATACACCGTTCATACATCGCAGCGAAGAATCGCATAAAGAGCTATTCCCGTACTGAAGTCACAGTCTTTCCTCCAGAAAAGACGCTCCCTGTCGGAAAGAAATACTCCGAAGCGGTGACGCTGAGTCTGAAAAAATAGCAAATTTCAGGTATTGTGCAGAAGCATGCACAGCCTTCACTTTGCACCCTGTTGAAGTTACGAGTAGTGTCCGATCACGTAAGTCCAGTAGACTTTTATGTGGCCGGTTCCACCGATAAGACTGCCGCACTCGTCGCCGAGCAGATGGGTCAGTACGGCCATTGCCAATACTGCCGTCGTGAACCCGGCGAGCATCCCCGTCCACATTCTGAATGCCGCCTTACGGCCGTATTCCATCGCGCAACCGAACGCATAAATGTTGGCCGGCCCAGGAGTATAACCCACGGCCAGTATCAGCGACAGCAGCGATGGAAGAAGGCTGAAAGGCATTGGCGTTCCATATTTTTTTTAATTACAGCTCCAGGAGCACCTTGCCGCACATTCCGCTCTTCATCACGTCGAATCCTTTCTGGAAGTCATCGAACTTGAAACGGTGTGTGATTACTGGGCTGAGGTCGAGACCGGAGATGAGCATCTGCTCCATCTTGTACCAGGTCTCCCACATTTCGCGTCCGTATATACCCTTGAGAGTCAGTGCGTTGAATATTACTTTGCTCCAAGGAATCTGCGCATTGTCAGGCTGTATTCCGAGAAGGGATATCTTCGATCCGGAGTACATGCTGTCAATCATTTCGCGGAGGGCAATTGGCGAGCCGGACATTTCCAGACCCACGTCGAAGCCCTTGAGACCGAGCTCCTTCATGGCAGTCTCCACTGATTCTCCCTTCTTCGGGTTGATGCAGAGGGTGGCTCCCATCTTCTTCGCGATTTCAAGACGGTATTCGCTGAGGTCTGTAACCACCACGTTTCTCGCACCGGCAAAACGGCAAATAGCAGTGGCCATCGTGCCTATCAACCCTGCTCCTGTAATGAGGACATCCTCTCCGAGCAGAGGGAATGAAAGTGCCGTGTGGGTTGCATTTCCGAACGGGTCCATTATTGCCACGAAATCGTCCGGAATACGTGGATCTACTTTTACGACATTCGAAGCAGGGATGCTGAGATATTCAGCAAAAGCACCGTTGCGGTTCACGCCCACCCCGATGGAATTCTCGCAGATGTGCTCGCGTCCGCGTCGGCAGTTGCGGCAATGTCCGCAGGCTATATGACCTTCTCCTGTCACACGGTCGCCGATCTTGTAGTTCTGCACACCGCTTCCGACCTTGACGATTTCTCCGACATATTCATGGCCAATGGTCATGGGGACCTTGATGGTGTTCTGTGACCACTGGTCCCAATTGTAGATATGGAGGTCAGTGCCGCAGATGGCCACCTTCCAGATTTTGATGAGGACATCGTTCACTCCGACTTCCGGCATCGGGACATCTTCCATCCATATTCCCGGTTCAGCATACTTCTTGACAAGTGCTTTCATTTTCATTTAAATTTAGTGTCTTGTTCCAAACTGTTGCCATTTGTGGGGGTTCTGCGTGAAAACATTGGCCGCCGGCCGCAAATTGGCTTACAAACTTACACAAAAAACTGTAAATATTCATAAAAATTGATAACTTTACAGTTATCCTAGAAATATATCAAAGAAAATGAAACACCCATGACTTTTTCAAGCCGTCCACGAGAATGAAAATGGATAATCCT
>JBJEBJ010000109.1:0-5144 GCA_051869955.1 Candidatus Cryptobacteroides sp. | reverse complement strand
AGCACCATCAGGAAAGCATATTTCTTCATCTTCGATTCAAATTTAATCAAAGTCGACAAATATGGAAACAATTCAGACAATAATAATTGCCTTCGTGCAAAACACCTGACATTCAAAATGGCATTATGGAGCTTGTAGAGGCATTTCCGATGTCAAGTCCCGTCAAAATGACGACACCGGCCATCTCTGAAAATGCTTTATTATTGATAATCAAATAGTTATTACCATGCACCATGTCAGGTGTTTTGCACGAAGAGTTTACGAAGAGCGTATGAACCTATCCGACAATCTTGAGGCATCAAAGGATATGCTTTTCAGCGCGGTAGCTCGTAAACCGTGCAGAGGCCTTCGCACTGGTCACTGTTCAGCAAGACGATTCTGCCGGCTTCAGGATCAACGCAGAAAGACAGGGCCTTGCTGACACGGTAACGGTGTTGCAGGTGGCCGTCCCAGTCAAATACGAGGATATCATCATTTTCTTCGGAAGAGGCATCATTGTACAGGGCATAGATGTAATCGCCGGAAGCGACGGTCTTCATGAAATAATCCTCCGGTGCATCGAGGTCGATGCCTTCAGGACGCATCTTCCTGCCTATCCACACAGACTTGAGTATGCTGCCGTTGACATCCCTTATTTCGAAAAGCGGAAAACTGTAATACCCGAGAGCTACTCGTTTATTGTCAGGTGAGAACGTGCTACAGGTCTGCGATATGTCATGAGCTTCCATATTGGCAAAGGATATGGAATTGTCGTGGAAGACAACCTCGTCAAATCCCTCCGAAGCAGTGAAATACCGGCATTCCGAATCATCGCTGACTCCACAGAAACTATTGTCCGGCATGGCATATAAGATTCTCATATCGAAGACTTTGTCTGTCGGGACCCGCATCTCCCCCGTCTTGCTGACCGTACCGGTGGTTCTGTCCAATGTCCATGTATCCAGCCTGTACTGGGCCCTGTCGAATATCCGGAAAGAGAGGCTGTCGCCAGCATTATCTGCCTTCCCCGCATAAAGCGGAGCAAGGAACTCATTCTCGGACCGGCCTCTGACTCCGAACTGGGTGATGAGGTTGAAATCCTGGTCATACAGGCTGTAAAACATCGGGGTGCGCTTTTCCGTACAAAGATAGCAGTCCCCCACTTTGTCGATGTCATAGATTCCAATCCTCTCATTCAGAAGATCTGTCCTTGTTCCTGAAAGTATCTCCTGCTCAGGGAGTTCCTTAATCAGAACAGTTTTCTTGTCCTGACTGCAGGAACAGCCGGCAAATATCGCAGAGGCGGCGACTGTCACCGCTTTCGCGACAAATATAAGTTTCTTATTCATATAGATATTTATTACCATGACAAGACAAGCAGAAGCGGATTGATATGGTCTTCTGCAGCATCCACTGAGAGCAGAAGCGAATCTCCAGTGACTCCGACATATTTCGGCATTCTCTCTTTCACTGGGAAGATTTCTCCCGATATCATGTCGTCATGAATATATTTGTACGATGCCGAGGTGTCATCAGAGAGATTCATGACATTCAGGAAGACGCTTTTGTCATATTCGAACAAGGAGAACACCCGGTCTCCGGCGAAATAAAAGTTCAGATGGCCCCATATTTTACCGCTGTTCTTGCACATGTCGAGGAATTCAGTCAGGTCCGGGAAGCCCCCGGTTGACGACTCCGGCATCAGGAACTTATTGTCCTTGAATATGATATATGGAGAGAGCCCGCCATCTTCGAATGAATAGACCGTGTTCATGAAACACTCGTAGAAGAGTGTACGGCCGGAATCGGATGAAAGGTTGTTCTTCTGGTTAAACGAAATAACTTCTGCCTTGTCCTTGTCAAGGACGAGGTAATGAGCAGTTACCGCAGATGAATCCGAATCATAGAGATACAGCTTGTACTCCTCATCATCGGAATAGCCGAGATTCTTGTAACATAGATACTTATGCTCATCAAGAGGAACGAAATCAGCTGCCACGAGGATATCAGTAGCGGTAAGGTCTTCCTTGAAAGAAACCTCCCAGGTGGAGGTATCATAACTTACGATGCAGCGGCCATAATCAGAAAGGGCATCAAGAGTCTTCCGGTAAGGATTGTATTTGACCGACTGGACATTGAGCACCTCATTTCCCGCCCTTCCCTTGAGGGCTATCGGACGAACAAGTTCCCCGTCTGCTGAAAAGAGCGCAATTTCACATTCCGTCCTGTCCTGCTGATCTCCAATATAGAAATTGCCGCTCAGGACGAATCCGTCACCTATCTTGACAGCATTGGCGACAGATGATACGAGACAGCCTGTTATATCGACCACATTGGCTTTCCTGAACATTCCTGATAGTACAAGTGTGTCAGAGGACGGCTCGATTGCCACGACATGTTCCGCTCCTTCTCCAGATCTTCCACATGACATTACCATGAGAGGCAATGCCGGCAACAATAAATATATTTTCAAATTTTGCATAAGTCAGTAAAGTGTTTAATAATTTGCTTATCAATCAAATAATCCCATGAATAATCGCATCGTCAGAGAGAAGCCCGGCAGAGTGCGTAATCCTCGTCCATGGTATCTTCCGAGACGGTACGGAGTATGAAATAAAGGTCGTTGCCCTTCAGGGTCGAGGAGGAAGCTGACAGCACGTCGGCATGGAACGATGATATCTTCCGGGAAGAGCCCTTCCTGACATCATACACGGAATAGAACCTCTTGTCCTTCCTGAACTCTCCGTTCTCGCGGTAATATTTGCCTTCTGACGCCAGAACCTTCACGTGCCTCTCCCCGAGCGGGACAATGGACACCACATAAGACGACTCATCGAAAAAGTCCTGGCTACGCTGACGGTCCGACTTCAAGGACTTCGCATCCGGCACCTCAGGGACATTGAAGGTTTCGGAAGTAAATTCCAATATCTTCTCCGGCTCCTTCCCGCCATCTATCGCATATCTGTACACTTCGAGCTTGTCCCGTGACATATAGTACAGTGCCCCGTCATATATCGCCATCGGGCATATCGAATATGTAGATATGGCTTTGTGGGCTTCAGAACTGGCTGTAAGCGATGCCGTTATTTTCCTGGACGGAATATCGTAAATGTCAATGATATAAGAGGAACGGAGACCGGCCGTATGGATGTATATCTTGTCTCCGTACGGCAGGAAATCGTGCAGCGCTGATTCGTATGGACATGTGTCAATCAGATTCCCGGACGAATCATAAACCAGGAACGTCAGGGTCATCGCGCTCCATACATAGACCTTGTCTCCGTCGGTGCGGACCTGCATTGGCATCATATATTCCCCGGAAGCCCTGCCGGACCTTCCCACGGAGCCGGTCGGGACTCCGTCAATGGAATAGCGCGTGACATCCTTGTCTGTTCCGAGAATGAACCCTCCGTCTCCCGGAATGGCAAGGGCATTCAGATACCCGACCTTCACTTTGCCCTGGTCGATGCCGCATATCACCTCGTATTCAAGATCAGTCACCGGCACTTCGGAAGACGAGTTCCCGCAGGAAACCGACACCGCAGCGGACGCAAGCACGGCCAATAAAACTACTTTCCTCATTTTCAATATGTTAAACATTATTATTCAAATTATTACAGTTCAATTCATAAACGGCACAATCCCACTATCGGACCTTCATAATCCTCATCCACGCCCATTGCTCCCAGCACGTCAGGCTCAAGGGCAGACGCATTGAGCAGCATTGCCATATCATCTTCAGAAAGGAATCCGAAGAGTATTTCCGATACCGGTATCATCGAATCAGTCCCGTCGAAAAGTATTTTTCCGAAAGAGAACGAATCATGCGTACGGAATTCATATCTGCACATGCGATAGTCATATCCGTCCCGGAATGTGAACAGTACTGCGGAATCGGATTCGGCATACACAGGTGCTCCTGCACATAATGAACTGCCGGTGAAGGCAATGTTCATCGCAAGTACATCCTCATAAGTCCGGTTAGTGAAACTCCTGTACAACGAACGCCCATGGATGTCCAGCCGGCGCGACACCTTTGAGGAATCTGCCGTCATCAGCAGTATATCATTGTCCATCGGTTCGTGAAAAAGGAGGCTGTCACCTTTTATGAAGAAGTTCTGCTGTCCTCTGAAATGCCGCCATGTCATCTCCCGTTCATTAATCCGATGAAAGGAACGTTTTCGCTGCAATGTTGCTGCATCAAAGACATGAAACTTCTCCTCGGGCCCCTGATATGACGACGTAAGAATCAATTCTTCCTTTCCGAATGGAAAAACCGAAGCCGGATAAAAATCCAGTTCTTCCGAAAGTACGCAATCCCCGTGGGAATCATATTTCAGGAGTTTCCTGTTCTGGTCAAGAAGATATAGGTAATCCCCTGATACGCAGAAGGACATTATTCCGAGATATTCCCCCGGGCCGCGGCCGTATTTCATCAGCGACCTTGAATAGTGCCCGTCTTTCCCGAATACGTATATTCCTTTTGAGTCAGACATATACAACGAATCACCACAGGGATATAGCGTATTGACCTGACCTATCACTGGTCCATTCTCTCCTCCCTCAAGTTGAATCCAACTGTCAACGGACAAGACTTCCGACAAAAGAGCATACTCACGATCAGGCCCATTGATAGAGATTACAAAATACGAATCATCCTGGGTATGCTTACATGCTGACACAATAATAAGAGTGATGAACAAGCAGAGTTTCCGCATAACATTAACATCTTGGAATCCCTGATTCGTCACAATCTCTCACGTTGCCCGTGCCACAACAAAATACGTTTCCCTGCGGATTTGACCATAATGCCCCATCATTTTTTGAAGACTCCATCTCTGAAAGAGCTTCAACATTCTCGTTGAGAATGTCATTCTCTGATGAGATTCTGACTGCAGAAGAGATTCCGCAGAACGCAGCGGCTGCGACTATCGCAACACTTGCTGCAAGGATGAGTTTCTTTTTCATCTGTTTCGTGTTTATATATTACCATCCATTAAAACCGCTCAGAATAATTCAATGTAAATATACGGATAATTAATGTTCCTTGTACAAACGCAGGGCAAAAAAATGTGTCTTTCATCAGGGGTTGCACAGGATGAAAGACAAAGGCAGTTTTTCAATTTTAAAAACTATTGAGAATCAATCAATTAGAAGTAAGAAAG
>JBJEBJ010000108.1:0-5204 GCA_051869955.1 Candidatus Cryptobacteroides sp. | reverse complement strand
ATTGGATGGAGTGAAAAATTTTTCAGATGGAGGATTAGCTGCAATGTGGGTTAAAATCGCATTTTGGCTGATTTCATATAAACCGGAGCAGGCAAATGCCCATGTCCGGCTTACGCCAGTTTGTGGATTGCGAGACCTGAACGGAGCTTAGGCTCGAACCATGTCGTCTTCGGAGGCATTATCTCCCCGCTGTCGGCAATGTCGGTAAGCTGCTTCATGGAAACAGGATAAAGGGCGAAGGCCACTTTCATCTCCCCGCTGTCCACCCGTCTCGAGAGTTCCCCGAGACCACGGATACCGCCTACGAAATCAATCCTCTTGTCAGTACGCAAGTCCTTGATTCCCAAGATTTTGTCAAGCACGAGATTCGAGAGCACTGTCACGTCGAGAACCCCGATAGGGTCAGTGTCGTCATACCTTCCCTCACGGGTCTCAAGAGAATACCAACGCCCTCCGAGGTACATGGAGAAATTGTGCAGATGGTCAGGACGGTAAGGTCCCTCACCCTCATAAGGCTTCACCTTGAAATCCTCATAAAGAACCTTCAGGAATTCCTCCTCGGAAAGCCCGTTGAGATCCTTTACCACGCGGTTGTAATCCATTATCTTGAGCTCGTTCTCCGGGAAACATACCGCCATGAAATAATTATACTCCTCATTGCCGGTATGATTCGGATTCTGGGCCCTCTTCTCCGCGCCTACACGTGCGGCGGCAGCGGTACGATGATGTCCGTCAGCCACATAGAAGGCATCCACATGCTCAGTGAACTCCTTTGTGATAGCCTCAATGACAGCGTCATCCGAGATAACCCAGAGCTTGTGCCCGAAATTGTTCTCGTCCACGAAAGAATAGACAGGCTCCTCAGCGGCCACTATGCCGGAAACGATTGCCGAAAGCGTTGCATTCTCCTTGAAGGCAAAGAACACCGGCTCGATATTGGCATTCTGGATGCGGACGTGAATCATCCTGTCATCCTCCTTGTCCTTGCGGGTCAGCTCATGCTTCTTGATTTTGCCCTCGGCATAATCGTCCGTATGGGCGCAGAGCACGATTCCGTACTGAGTACGCTGCTCTCCTGAAAGGACGGACTGGGAATATATATAATAACAAGGCTTCTCATCCTGAACAAGCCATCCCCTGGCCTGCCAGTCCGCGAAATTCTTCACTGCACGGTCATATACGCGCTGGTCATGGTCAGGGAGAATCGGGTCGAAATCGATCTCCGGCTTGGTAATATGAAGGAGGGACTTCTCCCCTGCCTGTCTGAGCGCCTCCTCAGAGTTGAGCACATCGTAAGGCGGTGCAGCTACCTCAGTCACAATGTCCTTCGGAGGTCTGACAGCTGCGAACGGTTTGACTCTTACCATATTGGATTGTCTGTTATCGGGTTAATATTATTTGTTGACCTGGAAACGGGTGCATCCCTCGGTGAAGAATGCCACAATCTGGCGTGCTGCAGCAAGTCCTGCATTAACATTGGCCTCCGACGTCTGGGCGCCCATCTTCTTAGGAGTTGCGAATACCCTGAGACCGAATTTCTCCTGGAGGGCTGCATAATTGTCCGGTGCCACGTCAGTCACGTACTTGAGGTCAGGCCTGTCCTCGAGGGCTTTCTCCAATCCAGCCTCGTCGATGACCTCCTTGCGGGCGGTATTTACGAGCACAGCACCCTTCGGCATGCTGGTAATCAGATCGTAACCGATGGAGCCAATGGTTTCCGGAGTAGCCGGGATATGGACTGATACGAAATCCGACGAAGCATAGAGTTCGGCGACACTGCCTACAGGCTGCGCACCTGCCTCGGCAATCTTCTCTGCCGGAATGAACGGGTCCACTGCCAGAACCTTCAGTCCGAGAGCCTCAGCCTTCTTGCCGACAAGACGTCCGACATTGCCGAACGCCTGGATGCCGATACGCTTTCCCTGAATCTCGGATCCGGTGGCAGGGGTGAACTGGTTCCTGCACATGAAAATCATCATTGCGATGGCAAGCTCTGCAACCGCATTGGAATTCTGTCCCGGAGTATTCTCCACGACGACTCCGTGAGCGGTGGCTGCAGCGAGATCCACATTGTCGAATCCAGCACCTGCACGTACAACTATCTTCAGCTTCGGAGCAGCATCCAGCACTCTTGCAGTAACCTTGTCGGAGCGAACAATCATCGCTTCTGCATCTGCAACGGCAGCCACGAGTTCATCCTCTCCAGGATATTTTTCGAGAAGCACGACCTCGTTGCCGGCGTTCTCCAATATTTCCCTGATACCTTTCACGGCAGCTGCAGCGAAAGGCTTCTGTGTAGCGATAAGTACTTTCATATCAACGTATTATTTTTTCATTGACTCGAATTCACGCATGCATGCGACGAGAGCGTTCACGTCATCCACCGTGCTTGCATTATAGATGGATGCGCGGAATCCGCCCACTGAACGGTGGCCCTTGATGCCGACCATGCCGCGGCCCTTGGCGAATGAAAGGAATTCGTCCTGGAGAGCCTCGTAACCCGGAGCCATCACGAAACATACGTTCATTATGGACCTGTCCTCCTTGGCTGCAGTGCCGGTGAAGATGCTGTTCCGGTCAATCTCGTTGTAGAGGATTCTTGCCTTCTCCGTGTCAAGTTTGTTGATAGCCTCGACGCCGCCGATACCCTTCAGCCATTTGAGAGTCTCGTTCATCACGAAGATGGAGAATACCGGAGGGGTGTTGAACATGGACTCCTTGTCGATATGTGTCCTGTAATCCAGCATGGTAGGGATGTATCTCGAGACTTTGCCGAGCGCGTCCTTGCGGATGATCGCGAATATCACGCCGGCAGGGCCCACGTTCTTCTGTGCACCACCGTAAATCATCGCATATTTGGACACGTCCACCGGGCGGCTCATGATGTCGGACGACATGTCGGCGATGAGAGGAACAGGAGAGTCGATGTCCTCCTTGATCTCGGTTCCGTAGATGGTATTGTTGGTGGTGATGTGGAAATAGTCCACGTCCTCAGGAATTACATATCCCTTGGGAATGTAGGAGTAGTTCTTGTCAGCCGAGCATGCAAGAGCGTATGCCTCACCGATACCCTGGGCCTGCTGGAGAGCCTTGTGAGCCCATACTCCGGTATCGAGATAGGCAGCCTTGTGCTCAAGGAAATTCATTGCGACATAGAGGAACTGAAGGCTGGCACCGCCTCCGAGGAACACCACTTCATGGGTATCAGGAATATGAAGGAGTTCTTTCCAGTTGGCGCGGACCTCGTCCATCACCTCTCCCCACTCCTTGGAACGATGGGATACTGAAAGAACGGAAATACCCGTGCCCTTGAAATTCTTCAGGGCCTCGATAGAACTGTCGATGGCCTGCTGCGGAAGCAGACAAGGACCGGCATTGAAAACATGAACTTCGCTCATAATATTGATGATTACATTTTATAAACAAATATCAAAACATCGATTTACAATTGATATGGTAAACCGATGTAAATATAATGAATAATCAGACAATTGCAAATATTTTCTATAAATATCCGCTTTTGCCGGACTCTGCTACCTGTATCCGAGCAGATAGGAAATGACTGCCATCCTTATGTACATTCCGTTCCTCGCCTGCTCGAAATAATAGGCATAAGGCGTGGAATCCACATCAGTGGCAATCTCGGTAACTCTCGGAAGCGGATGCAGTATCTTCATATTCTTCTTCACGCCGCCAAGCATGGATGCTGTCAGCTCGTACACATCCTTGACCCTGTCATAATCCTCCTTGCACGGGAAGCGCTCCTGCTGCACCCTGGTCATATACAGGATGTCGCAGTCATTGAGATGCTCTTCGATAGACGAGGTCTGCTCATAAGGGATGTGCTTCCTGTCAAGAAGATCGAGATACTTCTGCGGCATTTTCAGCTCTTCCGGAGCAGTAAACACGAAATGAGAATCAAAATCCGACATGGCTTCTGAAAGGGAATGAACCGTCCTGCCGTACTTTAGGTCTCCTACCATGTTGATGGTCAGCCCGTCCAATGTGCCCTGGGTCTGGAGAATCGTGTACATGTCGAGCAATGTCTGGGTAGGATGCTGGTTCGAGCCGTCACCGGCATTGACCACCGGGACCGGAGAGACGCCGGCAGCAATTGCGGCAGCTCCCTCGACCGGATGCCGCATCACTATCATGTCCACATAATTGGAGACAATCTTGATGGTGTCCTCGAGGGTCTCGCCCTTGGAAACGCTGGTGTTTCGGGAGTCCGGAAAACCTATCACCCTGGCTCCTAATCTGTTGACGGCAGCCTCGAAAGAAAGCCGGGTTCTGGTTGAAGGTTCGAAGAACAGGCAGGCGATGACTTTTCCCGCCAGGAAGTTCTGCTCATGGTTTCGCTCGAACTCCTTCGCAATTTCCAGGACATGAAGAATCTCGTCTTTGGAGAAATCCCGGATTGAAATTAGACTTTTAGGCATATATCTGCATTGTTAATAAGTGTCTTCATCATTGTGCGGTGCTGCTCCCCGCTCCGCATTCCGACAGCGAGCAACCCGGCACCTTCGAGGCCCTGTCCATGAAATCCTGCACGGCCGACAGGCGCACTGCCACCTCGATTGAGCATGCCGTACCGAAATCCTGCGCCCTCTGCTCAAGACCCATATCCTTGATTATTTTCATGACCTGGTTCATCTCCAAATAGCCGAACTCCATCCTGTAGCGCATCACGGCAGTCTTGTTAACCACCTCCGCGGAAGCTATGGCATCGGCCGAGGAAGTCTTGTAGGCACGTATAAGCCCGGGAATGCCGAGCTTGATTCCGCCGAAATACCGCACGACAACTATGAGGATGTCACTCAGCCCGTTGGAATCAATCTGCCCGAGAATCGGACGGCCTGCGGAGGAAGAAGGCTCTCCGTCGTCATTGGCACGGAACACATCCCCCCTGTAGCCGAGACGGTATGCATAGCAATGGTGCCTCGCGTCGTGATATTCACGTTTGAGGGAAGCGACTATCTCCTTTACCTGGTCCTCGGTCTCCACAGGATAGGCAAATGCGAGAAAACGGCTGCCGTTGTCCTTGAAAAGACCGGTGGACAGGGAGGCAATGCTCCTGTACGTATCCGGGTATTTGGAGAAATCTGCATGTTCCATAGCCTCAAAATTAGTTAAAAGCGAGTTATTATGCAATCAATAGTTCGGTAATTTTATAAAGATTATACAGCGGCTCGAAGGCCGTAGAA
>JBJEBJ010000107.1:0-26181 GCA_051869955.1 Candidatus Cryptobacteroides sp. | reverse complement strand
TCGGGCTATTGTTGTTGTAAGTAATTGAAATTTATATAATTGTTAAATTTTTAACAAAGTATTGATGCAATGGAAAAGAAATATTTTGTAAATTTGCAGCCGTGAAAAAACAACTAGCTTTTTAAAAACTATGATTCTCAGATTTAGGGTTTCTTTACCTGGGCTCAAGGGCTTTGCCCGTGTATATGAAGTAAAATCCACTATGACTCTTTATGAGTTCCACAAGGTAATGAGGGATGACATGAGTTTTCCTCATGACCAGCTCATACAGTTCAAGGGACTGGACGAGTCAGGCTCTCTCGTAGCCCGCTACGGGATGTTCGACCTTGGTTCCGGCGCCGCAGACGAAGTCACAGTGCTTGATACAGTGGAGAAAGGAATTGCGTCTTTCACATATTTCTACAATGTCACGGACCGCAAGAGCGTGATATTGACATACGAAGGCGAGACAGAGGAGACTCCCGGAAGGTCCTACCCATGTTTAGTGGAGACTAAAGGTCCTGACCCTGAGGCATTTGAGAATGGATATATCGCATACGAGGACCTTCCTGACGAGCAGAAGCATCTGCCAGGTGAATCCACATCATCCGGATGGGGAAAGGATGCGGATGCCGCAGGAGACGACGAACCTGACATCGATCTCGGCCTCGGGGACGAGGATGAGGAAGAAGACGAGGTGGATGACATCAAGTCTTCCTTCGAAGAGGACAGCGACGAGATCTACGACGGCTCGGAAGACCTGACCCTTTAGAGGACAGGCAGTCATGCGTGGCAGGCTGATTGTCATCACAGGGCCGACTGCGGTCGGAAAGACGGACTACAGCATCAGTCTGGCTCTGGAACACGGATCGCCTGTCATATCATGCGATTCAAGGCAGATATATAAGGAAATGTCGATAGGGACTGCTGTCCCGGATGCTTCACAGCTCGCGGCCGTGAAGCATTATTTCATTCATTCCCATTCAGTTACGCAGAATTATACAGCCGGAGACTATGAGCTCGAAGCGCTCCCTCTCATCGAGAAGCTTTTCGCCGAAGGACACGACACCCTTGTGATGACGGGAGGCTCGGGGTTCTATATCGATGCAGTATGCAACGGCCTGGACAGGCTTCCGGACGCAGACCCTGTCATGAGGAAGGAACTGACTGCAAGGCTTCAGGAAGAAGGGGTTGCAGCTCTCGCCGAAGAGCTCCGGGACATCGACCCTGTGAGCTGGGCCGCTATCGACAGAAACAACGGCCATCGTGTCGTGAGGGCCATCGAGGTGTTCCGGCAGACCGGCAGGCCATTCGTGTCATTCAAGCTTGAAGGCCCCAGGGAGCGCAGTTTCGACATCGAGAAAATCTGCCTTACACGTCCGAGGGAGGAAATCTATGAACGGATTGACCGGCGCGTGACACAGATGATTGATGACGGGCTGATAGATGAGGTGAGGTCACTGTCAGAATATAGGGACCTTCCTGCGCTCCGAACCGTAGGCTACAAGGAAATATTCGACTACCTCGACGGCAATATCGACCTCGACGAAGCCGTCCGTCTCATCCGGCGCAATACAAGGCATTATGCCAAGAAGCAGCTCACCTGGTGGAAACGTGACCCATCTGTGAAATGGGTCACTCTCTGAATTCCGGCGAAATGATTCACCGGTCCGCAAGCCGTCCCGTGGCACGGAGGAAATCCGTGGTGCAGATGCGTGTCTGGGTAATGGCCTCGATGAGATTGCTCCGGGACTGCTGCCACTGGCTCTCTGCCTCGAGAAGGTCTGAAAGTGAAGCTATTGACACGTCGTAACGATTCTTCATCACGCGCAGGTTCTCGTCGGCCTCAGCCATGGCATCTTCCGCAGTTTCCAGCAACATATAGCTGTCAGTCATGTTCAGGGAAGCCTGCTCTGCCTCAAGGGTGAGAAGTTTCTCGTTGCGGCTCAGGTCAAGAAGTGCATTGTCCACGTCAATTTTGGATTTGCGTACCTTATTGTAATTCTGGCCCCATTTGAAGATAGGCACGGAAAGCGAAAGCATCGCTGTTCCGAGTCCCTGCCCGATTTTCTGCTCGTAAGGCACGTACATTCCGCCGCCGGCATCAACCAAGGTCTTCATTTTGACATTGCCGAAATTTATATATCCTCCGACCAATGCAAGGGAAGGAAGCCAGTCTCCCCGAGTCATCCGCACCTGCTGTTTGGCCGCATCCACCTGATACTGAAGCATTTTCATTTCCGGGCGAGCCGTAATGTCCACATCCGGACTGACTCTTGAAACATCTTCCGGAGACGGGGATTCCACCTCTATCGGTGTGCTGAAAGGGACACCGACTATCCTGCACAAGGCCATCCGGCACAGTCGTACCCCGCTTTCCACTTTCTGTTTCTGATACAGGACTTCGCTTCGTTTTGCCTTTACTGTCAGCAGGTCGCTTTCCACGGCCATGCCAGCCTTGATGGAGGTTTCTACCTGGGAGAACAATGTATCCATCCTCTCCGAGAGGACGTCCATCATTTTCTGTTTCTCAATGACGGAGACATAGGTCCAGTAGGCATTGTCGGCATCATAAATCACCTCGGCCTCAGTCTTGCGGACCTGTTCCCGGGCGGCTTCTTCTCCAATTTTGGAGAGCCTGTGTCCCGCCACGATCTTGCCTCCTGCATAGAGAGGCTGGGTAATCGTGATTCCTGCGAGATATGTACCGCGCATGATGAGTTCCATTCCGCTCATGTCGGTATCCGGAGCCACGAATACACCGCTCGCAGAAGCGTCGATTGAAGGCAGATATCCGGAAAACGCAATCTTGCGGTCCAGTTCAGCCTGTGCAGCAGAATTTCCGCTTTTCTGCAGGTCCTCGCTTGCGGCCAATGCCATCTCCCTGCATTTCTGTTGGTCGAGGAAAAGAGTGCGGTCAGGCTCATCCGCAAGCAGCCTGTGGGAAAAGGCTGCCGGGAGGAGCATCAATATTGTCAATATCTTGATATTCATTATTTTCAATATTTCTGATAGTTTATAATGGAACTTGCTGCGACGTCATGCGCGGGCCTTGCGGATATGGAAGAATGCGGCATAGAACACCGGAAGGAGGACGAGAGTAATAAGGGTTCCCATGGTCAGGCCGCCCATAATGGTCACCGCCATCGAGCAATACATCGGGTCACCGAGCAGTGGCAGCATTCCCACGACAGTGGTCAGGGAGGCCATCAGTACCGGTCTTACGCGTGAAACGGTAGCCTCTATGACGGCATCGTATGGAGCACGTTTCTCCTCTCCCTGGAGCCTTCCTATCTCATCCACGAGCACGATGGAGTTCTTGACCATCATTCCGATGAGGCCTATCACGCCTATGAGGGACATGAAAGTGAACGGCTGGCCGGTCAGCAGAAGGAGCGGCACGACTCCGCAGAGCACGAACGGGAAACATATTATTATGAGAGCCACCTTCTTCCAGCTTCCGAACAGGAAGAGCAGGATGAACAGGATGAGGAACATCGTGATCGGCTGGTATCTGAGGACATTGGACATGGCCTCGTTCTGGATGTCCTGATCGCCGACCCAACGTATGGAATAGCCGTCAGGCATTTCAACGGCCTCGATCTGCGGCTTGATGTCGGAGATGACCTTGGCAGGGGTCGCGTCCGGATTGTCACCGTCAGGGTCACATTCCGCCTCGATGGACCTGCGCCCGTTGATCCTGGTGAGATAATTCAACTGAGGTCCGAGCGCAATGTCATCAGTCACATTGGACATCGGCACGGTCCTGAACATCTTGTCCTGAATATCCTCCATTACTTTTCCGGACATGAGTGCAGTGGCCGGGGCGGCATCCGGGGCGTGCATGTTCATCGTGCTCCACACCGGAATATCCTCGAGGGAGGAAATGCGGGAGCCGTCCTGATTGCGCACCTGAAGATTGACAATCAGCATTTTGTCATTGTCATTAAGCACCCCAACAGGAAGTCCTTCACCCGCAGCCTGGACTGCATTGCCGAGGTCTCCCCTGCTGACTCCGCTCCTAAGGGCATCCTGAAGATTGAACTGCGCTTCGAAGGACTTGGCAACAGGCCTCCAGCTGTTCTGGACTGAATACGGGTCCACATATCGGCTGCCTTTCATGATTTCCTCGACCTCGGCACTAAGGCTTCTGAGCACGGAAGGGTCCGGACCGGTTATCTCAAGTTCGACGGTATGGGAAGTACCCACTGAGAAATTGTATTTTCTGACCCTGATATATGCGTCCGGGAAATTCTCCCGGAGCATCTTCCTGACCAAAGGAACATTCTCCACGACCTTGCGATAGGAATCACAATCAATAAGCAATTCTCCGTAACACTCGCCTCCGGACGTCATAGGACGCACGAGACAATAATGAGCCGGGGCGCTTCCCTGGCTGGCACACACCCTGTCAAAATCCGGGTTAGCCTCCAGCATCTCCGTCATTTTCAACAAGTTGTCCCGTACAACATCGCCCGAAGTCTGGGACGGGAAGAAGCATTCCACGACGAACTGTTTGTAGTCGAAATCCGGGAAGAAAAGATTGCGGACCTTAAATATGCCCGTAACACAGACCACGAGAACGGCCACGGAGACTGTCACCACGATGCGGCGGTAACGTATCAGGAATGCAACGATGCGGCGTACTGCATTATGGACAGGGGAATTCATCACGGACGTATCCTTGCCGCCGCTGTCCTTGTAATGCCGCGGAAGCCAGGACTTTGCGCATACCGGCACCTGCACGAGGGCAAGTACCCAGCTGGCAAGGAGGCTCACGCAGAGCACGAGGAACAGGTCGCTGGCATATTCCCCTGCGGTGTCAGGCGACAGATATACCCCGATGAATGTGGAAGCGGCTATGACGGTGGCTCCGAGAAGCGGGATAGCAGTATTGCGTCCTATGCGGAACAGGTATGTCTTCGGGCCGAGGCCTTTCTTCTTGTCCACCAGGATTCCGTCCATTATCACCACTGAATTGTCCACCAGCATGCCCATGGCGATGATGAATGCCCCGAGGGAAATACGATGGAGAGTCGTGCCGATGGACAACAATATCGGAAAAGACACTGCCACGGTCAGCACGAGACCGAAACCTATGATGAGACCGCTCCTGAAGCCCATCGTGAAGATGAGGAGGAGAATCACTATCAGCACAGACTCGAGCAGGTTCACCATGAACGAACTTATGGCTGTATTGACCTTGTCCGGCTGGAAAAATATCTTCTCCACGGTCATCCCGGCAGGAAGGTCCTTCTCTATTTCGGCCATCTTCTCGTCCACGAGCTTGCCCACATCCGGGACAATGACGTCGTTCTCCATCGCTGCGCATATCGCAATGGCCGGCTTGCCGCTGACGAAGAATCCGTTGGCCTGTGGCTCGGCATAGGTACGCTCGACTTTTGCTATGTCGCCTATTCTCACCACCTTGCCGTCAAAAGTGGAAATCAGGAGGTCGCTTATCGTCTTCTCGTCCTCCACAGCTCCGCCGACAATCACAGGGATACGTTCCCCGGCCATCCGGAATGTCCCAGCATCCACCGTCTTTCCGGCGTTCTGCAGTGCCATCATCACCTGGACGGGCACGATTCCGTTACGTGCCAGCTGGTCTTTGGTAAGGACAATGTTTATCACCTCGTCGCGGGCCCCTGCAATATTTACCCTCTTTATTCCCTTGATGTCCATCAGCGCGCGCCTGATGTAGCCCGCATATTTGTCGAGTACGGGATAATCGTATCCGTCTCCGCTCAATGCGTAGAAAATGCCGTAGACATCCGTCATGTCGTCTATCACCATGGGCGTCCTGCAGTCCTGCGGAAGGAATACTGAAACGTCCTGCACCTTGTGCCTCAACATTGTGAAATGCTCCTGAAGGGTCTCGTTCAGGACAGTCATCTTGAACTCCACGGTGATCATTGCCATGCCGTCCTGGCATGTAGTCATGACCTTGTGCACGTCAGGAAGCGCCCTGAGGGCGTCTTCCATCAGGATGGCGGCCTTTAGTTCCACTTCATGGGCTGGTGCTCCAGGATAGGAAATGACGACCATAGCCTGCTTGGCCGAAATAGGAGGGTCCTCCAGTTTCGGCATCATCACGAATGAAAGCACTCCGGCTACAATGATGCCAGCCACCACTGACCAGAACACCACCGGATGCTTTATGAAATAGCTTGTAATCCTGTTCATAACAGACCTCCGACATTGGATTCAGAAGGGCGGGCTATGACTTTGACCTTCTCCCCGTCCCTGAGCACATAAGCTCCGGCAGAAACTACGTTCTCACCTTCGGAAAGGCCTTCAATCTCGACCATACCGTCATGGCAGCGTCCCGTGACGACCGTTCTCCTGACGGCACAGGAATCCGCCCCAACCACGAAGACGAATGCCGAACCTCCGTCATATATCACTGAAGATACCGGAAGGGCAAGCACGCCGGGAGCAGCAGACGGAAGATCCTTCACTATGGACACCTCGACATTGCTCCCCGGCACGAAATCAGCTGACGGCCCGTCGAAGAGCAGGGTCATGCGGTAGAGCTGGTTGCCGTCGGCTTTTGGAACGAAACTAAGGAGCTTCATGCGGGCAGACCCGACTCCCTGGATTCTGCAGAAAATTGACGAGAACGAATCCCTGCTCCTGTACTCTCCTGCCGGGATATCCACGACCACCTGCCTGCGAGACACGTCCATTATAGTGAATACCGGCGTTCCCGCATCCACAAGTTCCGACGCTGAGAAGTTCACAGCCTGTACATATCCTGAAACTGGAGAATACAACTTGGTGTATTCCAGCTTGTTGCGATTTACCTGAAGCTGGATGCCGAGCTGTCCGAGACCGGCCACGGCCTTTTCATAGTCATTGGCGGAAACGCTCTTTTTTCCAAAGAGTTCCTTCAGTCGTTCGACCTCTCCTTTGACCTGGTCATATTGTATCTGAAGGGCCTCGACCCCGAGCTTGTAATCCTCGTCATCGAGACAGGCAAGAAGCTGCCCTTCCTTGACATAATCCCCTTCCTTGACCAGAATGGAGGCTATCTGGCCGGCGGTCTTGAATCCGGAGCTGATGGTATGGGCTTCCTTGACAATGCCGGGATAGACATTCTCCGACTTTTCAGCAGGACGTACCGGATTGACGGTGAAGACGCTGTGTACCGGTTCAAAGGAGCGGCTGCCTGCACCGGCACCTCTTCCGCATCCGGCCGCCAGGAAAACCGTGACGGCAGATGCCGCGAGCAATGATGCAATTCTGTTCGTTTTCATACTTTTTCATTTTACAAGTGCAAATATCCGTATTCCGGTCTGTACTCCGGTATTCTTTCATCTGCACTTATTGTTCAAATTTTCGTTTTCTCGTAAAAAATAATGCATTTTTCGCGAAAATTGTATTCATTTGCACTTGTCAACCGTTCATATTAGCATGAGAAGCACGAGAAACATACATTCTGAATTCAATATTCTGGAACTCGACCTGAAGGACCTTCCCGACCTCAACGGACTGTACGTGGAGGAATGCGGGTTCATGATTATCGACATGGACGAACTGCGGCCCGAGAACATCAAACCGTACAGGGCAATGTTCCTCAACGACAGTCATACGGTACTGAAAATCAATTTTGCAGGAGGTTTCATCTGCAAGAAAGGCAGCATTTCGATGAAGGTCAATTTCAAGGACATCGTAGTCCACGAGAATGAAGTCCTGGCATGCGACTCAGGGATGCACGTGGAACTGACAGACATATCAGATGACCTGGATATCACTCTGATTGCCTATGCTGACCTCAGCCTTTTGAGCGATCTGAGCAGCAGGCAATTTGTCCTTTTGAATTCATATATGACGACAACGGACACAATAAAGATTTCTGCACGGGACCTTGACAAATATCTGATGGTCATCAGCATGATAAAGAAATTCGTGAGAGATCCCCGATTCATAGGCAAGCGGGAAATAATAAGGCATTGCACGATGATTATGGTCCACGAAATATACAATACACTGATACTTAATAATTTCGAAAGCATTCAGCAATCAGGCAGCAGACAGGGGGTCATCTGCCAGGAATTCCTCAAGCTATTGGAGAGGCATTATTGCGACAGCCGTAAGGTCAGTTTCTATGCGGACAAACTGTGCCTGTCCCCCAAGCACCTTTCAAAGACTGTGCTCGAAGGGACGGGGAAACACATAACGGAATGGATTGACGGATACGTGCTCATGGAAGCCCAGACTATGCTTCGGAGCCGTAAATACACAATCCAAGAGGTCAGCGATAAACTAAATTTCGCCAACCAGTCATTTTTCGGTTCATGGTTCAAGAGGGCGACGGGCATGAACCCGTCCACCTTCATGGCAAATGAATAATCCCGGCGTCAGATCGAGAGCACGCCGAGAACGTTGATGAGTTCGCGGTCAATCGGCTTGTCCTTCTTGACGGCACGGTCGATAGGCACATAGACAATCTCGTCATTGTGGATGCCTACCATCACGTTTCTCTGGCCTTCCTTCAGGGCCTCGATGCTGGCATAGCCGAGACGGCTGGCAAGAATGCGGTCAAATGCCGTAGGCGTACCTCCCCTCTGGAGATGTCCGAGAATCGTCACACGTACGTCATACTGCGGATATTCCTTGCGGACACGCTCTGCGTAATACATTGCGCCTCCATCTTTCGGGCTCTCCGACACGATGACGATACTGCTGTTCTTGCTCTTGCGGAACCCGCGGCTGATGAACTGCTCCAGCTGGTCCACATCTGTCTGGTCCTCAGGGATTATGGCAGCTTCGGCACCTGCCGCGATGGCGCTGTTCTGGGCCAGGAAGCCGGCATCCCTTCCCATCACCTCCACGAAGAAGATGCGGTCGTGTGACGTGGCTGTGTCACGGATCTTGTCCACACAGTCAACGATGGTGTTCAGGGCCGTGTCATAGCCGATGGTGGAATCGGTTCCGTACAAGTCGTTGTCGATGGTTCCCGGAAGACCGATGACCGGATAGTCGAATTCCCGCGCAAGCCTCTGGGCTCCTGTGAGAGAACCGTTTCCGCCGATGACAATAAGGGCGTCAATCCCGAAGGCCTGGAGATTGTCGTAAGCCTTCTTGAGACCTTCCTCGGTCATGAATTCCTTGCTTCTGGCAGTCTTGAGGATGGTGCCTCCGCGCTGGACGGTGTTGCTGACACTCTCGGACGTGAACTCCTTGATTTCACCGTTGATGAGGCCTTCATAGCCCCTGTAGATGCCCATCACCTTGATGCCGTTGAAGATGGCGGCCCTCGTGACGGCCCTGATACATGCGTTCATTCCAGGAGCATCGCCACCGGAAGTGAGCACTCCAACTGTCTTGATTTCTTTACCCATGGTATAATAATTGTTTTCCTTTTCTCTTTGTTTGCCCAATAAGGCCTGTGAAATGCCACAAAATTCAAGCCTAATTCGTAAATTTGCAGCATGACAATAGGAAAAACAGATCTCGGTCCACGGCCGGTATTGCTCGCGCCGATGGAAGACGTCACCGATGCATCTTTCAGGACAGTGTGCAAACGGTTCGGAGCGGATATGGTTTATACTGAATTCATTCCGTCCGACGGACTCATACGTGACGCAGCCAAGGCAATAGCGAAGATGAAGACCTCCGAAGAGGAGGCCCCGATAGCCATACAGATTTACGGCAACAATCCCGAGGCAATGGTGGAGGCTGCAAAAATGGCAGACAGGGCGGACATCATCGCCGGCGGTCACGGATGCGACATCATCGATATAAACTTCGGATGTCCGGTGAGCAAGATTGCCGGACGCGGTGCCGGTTCGGGGATGATGCGGGAGCCGGACAAGATGGTCATGATCACCCGCATGATAGTGGATGCAGTCAGCAAGCCTGTGACGGTTAAGACAAGGCTCGGCTGGGACGAGGACTCGAAAATCATAGTGGAACTCGCCGAGAGGCTTCAGGATGCAGGAATCCAGGCTCTTACGATACACGGACGGACGAGGTGCCAGATGTACAAGGGAGAGGCGGACTGGACCCTGATAGGCGAAGTGAAGAAGAATCCGAGGATGAAAATTCCCATAATCGGCAACGGTGACATCAATTCGCCGCAGAAGGCCCTGGAAGCGTTCGAACGCTACGGAGTGGACGGAATAATGGTGGGCAGGGCATCATTCGGGCATCCGTGGATATTCAGGGAAATAAAGCATTATCTCAACACCGGGGAGCTGCTGGCTCCGATGAGCGTGAACGACCGCGTGGAACTCGCCAAATGGCATCTTTCCCTTTCTGTCGGGCTGAAAGGTCCTGTAATCGGCATCCTCGAGATGAGAAGACACATGTCGTGCTATTTCAAGGGTCTTCCGGACTTCAAGGAGACGAGAATGAGGCTTGTGACAGCACCTTCCGAGGAAGAAGTCAGGGCAATTCTGGAGGAGATTTCAGTAAAATGGGGAACATGTCCGCTAAATGAAAGCACAAGTGTTTACGGACTTTAGAAAAATATTGCTATATTTGCGCGCTATGCTGGAAAGGATTTTATTGGCTCCCTATTATCTTACCCTGAAAATCAGGCACGCGCTGTACGACAACGGCGTGAAGAAAGTGCATACCTGCGACGTACCCACCATCTGTGTAGGAAACATCGCGGCGGGAGGTACCGGCAAGACCCCTCACACAGAAATGATTCTCAGGACATTGCTCGGGAGTCCGGAATGGAGCGGGAAGAACATAGCCGTCCTGTCACGCGGGCACAAGCGCAACAGCAGCGGTTTCCAGCAGATTCTCGAGACGGATACGGCCAAATTCGCCGGAGACGAACCTTTGCAGATCAAGAACCGGTTCCCGGATGTGACAGTGGCGGTGGACCGTACCAGGGTGGAGGGCTGCGATTTCCTGTTGCATCCCGAGAAACTCCAGACAGCACGCAAAGCCCGCAAATGCGCTCACAAGGAGCTCAACAGGTCTGACATCATCGTTCTCGATGACGCTTTCCAGTACAGGTCGCTGAAGGCATTCTTCAATATCGTGCTCGTTGACTATAACAGACCTCCGTGCAAGGACAGGCTTCTTCCGTTCGGCAGGCTGAGGGATTTGCCGGAAAGACTTTGGCACGCCAACGCCATCATCGTCACGAAATGCCCTGCATACATGGAGGACTGGGAGAAGATGGAATGGGCCAGGATATTGGGAATCAAGGGATTCGACCCGGAGACATGCCAGGGCGACGACCCGCACGGAAAGAAGATTCATGTATTCTTCACGACCATTGAATATTGCGCACTGGAGCCGGTGTTCAAGGATACGCATGACAACAGGTACATCTACTCCAAGAAACTGATTCTCGTCTCAGGAATCGCATCTGACACTCCTCTGAAAAGATTCCTCAGCGACTCCTACAGCATAGTCAAGCATTTCAAGTTTTCGGACCACCACAATTATTCTCCGGTGGACATCAAACGCATTGCAGCCGCATCGAAAAATTGGCCTACTGCCTTAGTAGGAACGACGGAGAAGGACAGCCAGCGACTGAGGGGATGCAAAAAGGTACCTGAAGCACTTCAGCTGAAGATGTTCCAGATACCTATCCAGGTGGATTTCCTTTCCGACCACGAGAGGGAAGTCTTCAACGAGACTCTGCTCGGCTCCCTGAGGGAATTCGGAAAAAAATAAGATTAATCCTTTGAAAGAATCTTGTTCTGCTCCTGCACGGATTCGTCGTGTATGGCAGTGAAGACTTTTGCAATGAAGTCTTCGGACAGTCCGTAGGTCTTGGCCTTTGCCTGCATTCCCGAAAGCACCTCATCCCATCTCGAAGTCTGGAGAATGGCGATATTGTGCTCCTTCTTGTAATTGCCGATGCTGCGGCTCACGTTCATACGGGTGCTGAGGATATAGAGAATATTCTCGTCGATTATATCGATCTGGGCACGGAGCTGGTCGATATTCTCCTTATATTCAGGGCTGTCTGAATCCTGCTCACGCACCACAAGGGCGGAGAGGAGCTTGCCGAGCTCATCCGGGGTAAGCTGCTGCTTGGCGTCGCTCAGGGCACATGTAGGGTCACAATGAGACTCGAGCATGAGTCCGTCCAGACCGAGGTCGAGGGCACGCTGCGAAATTTCCTGAAGATAAGTACGGTTTCCTCCCATGTGGCTCGGGTCGGCGAAGAACGGCAATTCCGGGAAACGGGTCCTGAGTTCCACTGCAATCTGCCAGCCCGGAGCATTGCGGTAAGCCATCTTTTCGGATGTCGAGAATCCCCTGTGAATCACGCCCAGCTTCTTGATACCGGCCTGGTTAAGACGTTCGAGGGCACCAATCCACAGGTCCAGGTCAGGATTGACCGGATTCTTCACGAGCACCGGAACATCCGTATCCTTCAGTGCATCAGCGATTTCCTGTACCAGGAAAGGATTGGCCGTTGTGCGGGCACCTATCCATACCATGTCCACTCCGAACTTGAGGCAGTCGAAGATATGCTTCTCGCTGGCAACCTCGGTGGCAACCTTCATCCCGAGTTCGTTCTTGACTCTCTGCAGCCATTTCAGGCCCGGAGTGCCGATACCCTCGAAATTGTTGGGGTGAGTGCGGGGCTTCCAGATACCCGCTCTGAAGACATTGACTCCCAATGATTTGAGTCCGCGTGCAGTCTGCATGACCTGGACTTCTGATTCAGCGCTGCATGGTCCTGCAATGAGGAGAGGGCGCTGGCCTTCCGGGAAAATTCCCCATTTGGAAACAGGGACAAGATCTAGTTTGCTTTCCATATTGATGTAGTTTTATCTTAATATCTTCTTGATCCGGTTTGCTTCTCCGATGAGGCCCCGTATCCTGTCCTCGTCGTAGTCCGCGATTGCCTCGCGGAATTCCTTCATCTTATCTATGTATGTATCAATGACCTGGAGCACGTTGTCCCTGTTCTGGGAAAGAATCGGGACCCACATGTCAGCATTGCTCTTCGCGAGACGGACCGTGGAGGAGAATCCTCCTGACGCGAGGTCGAAGATGTGTTTCTCGTCCTTCTCCTTATCAAGCACGGTAAGGGCGAGGGCGAATGAAGTGACGTGCGAGATATGCGAGACGTATGCCGTGTGGACATCGTGATTGTCCGCATTCATGTATATCGGCCTCATGTTGAGCACGTCATACATCCTCTCTATGGTATTGACGGCCTTCGGATCCGATTCCTCGCTGTTCGCGAAGATGCAGGCACGTCCGTCGAAGAGGTTCGGCATCGCTGCCCACGGTCCGGAATACTCGGTTCCGGCCATAGGATGGGTAGCCACATATCTCGCCCTGAAAGGATGATAATGCACGCTCCTGACTATGCGGCTCTTGGTCGAGCAGGTGTCGATTACGATCTTGTCCGTGGCACCGATTTCACGGAAAATGTCCAGAATTTCCGGCAGCATCCTGACAGCCGCACCCACCGGGACTGCTACGATGATGATGTCGCCTTCCCTTACGGCTTCCCCGAACGGGACGACCTTGTCCACAAGACCGATTTTCTCAGCTGCAGATGCATTGACCGGCTCGTTCTCGACTCCGAGCACCTTGTCAGCAAATCCCCTGCGCTTCAGGTCAATGGCCATTGAGCCTCCGATGAGGCCAAGTCCTATTACTGATATTGTCATATTCTTCTATTCCGTGATTTTACGTATTTTCTCCAATGCGTCCGCCAGCACATCCGGCTTCGCACAGAGGGATATTCTTATATAATTCCGGCCGTTCCTGCCGAAGATGAATCCCGGAGTAATGAACACTCCCGTCTCGTAAAGCACTCTGTCAGAGAGTATTTCACCGAGACTGCGGTCATCGGAACCGTCCCGGGGCGCCGTTTTGGCGAGAAGCGGATTGTCCGGGTCCAGACGGCCCCAAAGGAACAGTCCGCTCGAGTCCTTGTCATACTTCGCACCAATCAGGTCGAAGATTTTTCCGGCAGCCTCACGACGAACCTTGTACTCCGCATTCAGGGCCTCGAACCATTCCGATCCCTGCCCGAGAGCCTTCACTGCGGCCATCTGCATCGGCCTGAACATTCCTGAATCCATCTGGCTCTTTACTTTCAGTACCTCAGAGATTATTTCCCTTGAACCGGCCACCATGCCGACACGCCAGCCGGACATATTGTGAGCCTTGCTCAAAGAGTTCAGTTCGAGGCAGCACTCCTTCGCCCCTTCGGATGCGAGGATGGAAAGAGGATTGTCGTTCAATATGAAACTGTACGGATTATCATTGACTATCAGGATGTTGTGCTTAAGGCCGAAATCCGTTATCCTCTGGTAGAGCTCCTTGGTGGCCCGTCCTCCGGTCGGCATGTTCGGATAGTTCGTCCACATTATCTTCACACCGTCGAGGTCCATTTTCTCAAGCGCGTCGAAGTCCGGCTGCCAGCCGTTGTCCTCCTTGAGGTCGTAGGTCAATATCCCGGCCCCGACAAGCCTGGAGGCAGAGGTGTAGGTCGGGTAGCCCGGATCCGGGACAAGGACCTTGTCACCCTCGTTGATGAAAGCCATGCTGATGAGCAGGATACCCTCCTTCGAGCCGAACAGGGGCTGGATTTCCCCGTCCGGGGACAATGTCACTCCATAGTATCTCGCATACCAGTCCGCAAACGCCTTCCTGAGTTCGGGAGTACCGACATAGCTCTGATATGCGTGAGTCCCCGGCATCGAAGCACATTCCTTGAGTGTGTCAATGGCTTCAGCAGGCGGCATGCCGTCCGGGGAGCCGATGCCCAGATTGATGACACGTGGAAGTCCTTCCGCAAGCCGTGCGGAATTCATCTTGTCTATCTCCTTGAGTTTCCTGGAGAAATAGTATTCCTGGACAGATTCTGTCCTTCTTGCCGGTCTGATGATCATAGTCTTGCCTCCGATTCATATTCACCCATAATATCGAGTCCCTCAACAAGCGGCCTGACTGCCGCAAGCGCCTGGGTATAACGCTCATAGTTCTCGAATGTAATATCCACGTAGAAGAAGTACTGCCATTTCTTTCCCGGTATCGGGAGTGACTGTATCCTCGACAGGTTCATGTCGTAGAATGACAGAATGGTGAGGATGTGCGCCAGGGAACCCGGGGTATGCGGCAACGTGAAACATATCGAAGCCTTGCTGATTCTCTCTTCCGGGACAGTCACCGAATCGTCAATGATGAGGAATCTCGTGAAATTTTCGCTGTAAGTCTCGATTTGAGGCTGCAGGATCTCGAGCCCGAAGCGCTCCGCGGCAAGAGAGGAGGCTACGGCTCCGACTCCCATGAGATGTCCCTCTGCCACGTCCGCCGCACTTTTGGCCGTATCTTCCGACTCCACCATCTGTATCCACGGGCACTTGGTCTCGAAGAACTGGCGGGTCTGGTTGATGGCCATATAGTGAGTCCTGACTTCATGGATATCTTCGAGTTTCTGCCCTGGAATCGCCATGAGATTCTGATGTATATGGAGATATATTTCCCCTTTGACCCTGGCCTTGTATCTTCTGAGCAGGTCGAAGTTCGGGAGGAGTCCTCCTGACGTTGTATTCTCGACCGCTATGATTGCCGCATCAGCCTTGTCGTCCGCGAGAGATGTGAAAAGCCCCTCGAATGTAGCGCACTCGATGATGTCCGGCCCGGGTTCGCCCAATTTCTCATAGAAAGCGCAGGCAGCCTGCTCGTGGAAACTGCCGTGGAAACCCTGTATTGCCACTCTTTTGTTCATAGATGTAGTTTTCATGCCTGTTCCGTATCGTCCGAATTATATGACGAAAGGCTGTCCGTATGTCCGGGCAGCCTTTGTAAATCTCTGACTACAAGTAACTTGTCATATACTACTCCCGGGCTTTCATCTCGAAGGATAAAAGTAATAATAAAACCCGAAGCCGGAAAATCGTGTACTTTTGTTACTCATGTCGCCAGCAAATATAAGAATATTTCCGCAGATTGTACACTTCTGCGCGAAAAAACTATACAGTCATGATGTCCTTTTCCTTGGCGGCTATGAGGGCATCGATTTCCTTTACGTTCTTGTCTGTGACTTTCTGTACTTCCTCCTCGCCTTCTTTCTCGGCATCCTCAGGAAGTCCCTCGTTCTTCTGTGCCTTCTTCAGGAGGTCAACGGCATCGCGGCGGGCGTTGCGCACCACCACCTTGGCATTTTCGCCGGCGGCCTTTGCCTTCTTGATGAGCTCTTTCCTGCGTTCCTCGGTGAGAGGCGGCACATTGCAGCGGATCTGCTCTCCGTTGTTCTGCGGAGTCATGCCGATATTGGCATCCATGATAGCTTTCTCGATCTTGGCGATCATGTTCTTCTCCCATGGCTGGATGAGCACGGTCTTGGCATCAGGAGCGGTGACGGAAGCCACCTGCGGAACCGGTGTCGGAATCCCGTAATAGTCCACTATGACATTGTTGAACAGGGAAGGATTGGCCTTGCCCACACGGTATGTCTTGAGGTCTTCTTCAAGAAAAGCCACGGCATCTTTCATCTTCTTGTCAGCCGCAGTGACGATCTCGTTTGCTCTTGGTAACATAATATTTGAGTTTTAGATGGTTATACATGTACTGTCGTGCCGACTTTCTCTCCGCGCAGAAGCCTCGTGAGGTTTCCGCGGCAATTCATGTCGAACACGATTATAGGCATGTTCCCCTCGCTGCAGAGGGCGAACGCGGTCTGGTCCATGACTTTCAAATGTTCCGCAATGGCCTGGTCGAAGGTCAGCTCGTCATATTTCACGGCATCAGGGTCTTTCTCAGGGTCAGCGGTATAGACTCCGTCCACCCGGGTACCTTTCAGGAGGGCGTCAGCCCCTATCTCCAGTGCACGCAGGGCAGCTCCGGAATCGGTAGTGAAGAACGGATTGCCAGTACCTCCCGAAATCAGGGCCACGCCGCCGTTCTCGAGCACGCGGACCGCATCATCCCGCATATAATATTTGGCTACCGGCTCCATCGGGGTAGCCGTAAACACCTGGGCATCAACACCCTGCTCTTTTATGAACATTGACAGGGCGAGAGAGTTGATGACAGTTGCCAGCATCCCCATCTTGTCACCGTCCACACGGTCGAAACCCTTGCCGGTTCCCTGGAGACCGCGGAAAATATTGCCGCCGCCGTTCACTATCGCTATCTGGAGACCGGCCCTCGCCGCTTCCGCGATTTCTTCCGCATAAGCCCTAAGGCTGTCCGTATCAAGGCCTTTCCCGGCAGGTCCGCCGAGACTTTCTCCGCTCAATTTGAGGAGTACTCTTTTATACATATACAGGATATTTTAATGTTGGTCCTTCAAGACACGTCCGGACAAGTCCCGTCCGGCGGTTCTAAATCGGAAACAAAATTATCGAAATATTATGAAACTTGCAAGAAACAACCTATATTTGCATCCAGATTGACATTTTGAAATCAAATATCATACAATAATGGCGAACGCATTCCACTACTCCATCGGGAGAAAGTTCATTCAGGCTGTCAGCGGAGCATTTCTTATCGTGTTCCTGCTGCTGCACGGAACTATCAACTTCTTTTCAGTAATTGATTCATTCACCGGGGAATTCGGCTCTTTCACGGGCCTTTTCCAGCTTGGATGTGACTTCATGTCACTGCCGATTGTCACCATCATGGTGCCGGTGCTCGCCCTCGGCGTTTTCGTACACATCTTCTACGGATGCTACCTCACATGGTACAACGTGAAGGCACGCGGCGGATACAAGCGCTATGAGGTTGCCAGCAGGGCAAAGGCAGACTCATGGTCTGCAAAGAACATGTTCGTGCTCGGAATCGTGATTCTCGGCATCCTGTTCTTCCATCTCACCCATTTCTGGGCTGACATGCAGCTCAAGGAATTCATGGGAGAGCATGCAGCCAACCCTTACGATCTTCTCACAGCGACATTCGGGAACATCTGGGTGCTCCTCATCTACATCGTATGGTTCATTGCCGTATTCTTCCACCTCACACATGGTTTCTGGAGCATGTTCCAGACTGTGGGCTGGGACAATCAGCCATGGATGAAGAGACTCAAGGTGATCGGCGTGATTGTAGCCGCAATCATCTGGCTGCTCTTCACTTCAGTAGCCGTAAACGCATTCCTCCAGGCTAAAGGAATCATAGGCTAATCAGCACAAGGGAATCTGACAAATCCCACAGGTACGGGATTTGCGGGATATCAATCCGGTCCTGCGGACCTGACACGTTCAGGTTCCGGGGCCGGATAATTGTATCCATACACCACTAAAATTTTGACATCATGAAATCGGAATCCTTATTCGCACTGATCGCAGGAGCTGCGGCAGGCGTAGCAATCGGGCTTCTCTTCGCCCCGGAGAAGGGTGAGGAGACCAGAAAAAAGATCAAAGAAGCCGCCAAGGATGGATATGACATGGCGAGGGAGGGCATCCTGGAAAAACTCGAAAAGCTGGAGGCTGCTCTCACGAGGGAAACAGACAATGACATCAAGGCTGACGCGTGATGGACAGGGAATTCACAAGACCTGCCGAGGAGCTCGGCAGAAATACGGCAGAATACATTGACCTGAAAATTGACGAAGTCAAGTTGAGAGCGGCAAAAGGGCTTTCTCTTACATTGAACCGCATATTTCTGGCAATTCTTTTCATAAGTCTCGGCAGCATCGTGATGTCCGCAACGGCATTCGGAGGAGTTCTTCTGATAGGTGATATCATCGGGAGCTATTCGGCCGGGGCCTTCATCGTGGCAGGCATATTCCTGCTGCTGATGGCGGTACTGTGGGCTTTGAGGAAGAAATTGTTTCTCGGAAGTCTCGTAAAGCTTTTCATCAGGCTGTTCTTCGAGAATCAGGATGAGACCCCGGAAGAAGGTCAGATTGGACAATGAGATGAACGGTATGGAAAAGAAGACGGAAATCAGGATGAACAACATCCGTTATCAGGATATCCGGGACATATCCGGGATTGAAAAGGCCCAGGCATGCCTTTCAGGTAAAATCAGGTCCAAGGAGCGCGAAATTGCCGCAAGCTACGGGAACGCATGTGACTATTATTCTCCTGCGGGGCTGCTTGCCCACGGGATAAAAAAAGTATCCGGGAAACTGCCTGTAGACAGGATTCTGCTGACAGTCATCCGGATAATAAAACGCAGGATCAGATAATCACTGCAATGGAAGAGTCTTCTCCCTGAGCCATGAGGACACCTCAGACGGAAGTTGAGGTGAAAGGAGACGGAAGACCTCTTCATTGTATGTGTTCAGCCATGCTTTCTCTTCAGCCGTCAGCATATCCGCAATGACGGCTGAAGTGTCAATATGACAGAGTGTCAGATTGTCGAAACATCTCCATGTACCGAATTCATTAGCCCCGGCGTCAGTACAAAGGATGAGACTTTCATGTCTTACTCCATGCATCCCCTCCCTGTAGATGCCCGGCTCGTCAGATGTAATCATGCCCGGCAGAAGAGGGATTGAATTGAAATTGTGCCGGATTTCCTGCGGACCTTCGTGCACATTGAGGAAGAAGCCCACTCCATGGCCGGTCCCGTGTCCGTAATCCCGCTGGTACTGCCATAGCGGACATCTCGCAGCATAATCTATCTGACATCCGGAAGTTCCGGCAGGGAAGACCGACATCGCCAGCCCGATATGACCTTTGAGCACCAGCGTGTAATCCTCCTTCTCGAGTTCAGTGCACGGCCCGAGAGGAACTGTCCTGGTAAGGTCGGTGGTACCGAACATGTACTGGCCTCCCGAATCACACAGATAGAGTCCGTGCGGTTCCAGAACTGCAGAACCGTGCTCCGGGGTGACATAATGCGGGAGTGCGGCATTGGCTCCGTATGCGGAAATCGTCTGGAAACTGTTGCCGACACACCCTGTCGTTCCGGCCCTCAGAGTATCCACCTTGACGGCTGCCTCCCATTCAGTAACCCTGTGACCGGCTTTAATGCGACATTCGAGCCAATACAGGAATTTCTCCATAGCGATACCGTCCACGAAATGAGCCTCCTTCATCCCGGCTATCTCCACTTCATTCTTCACGGACTTCCAAAGAGGCACCGGCGAGCTTCCGCAAATAATTCTGACTGAGTCTCCGAGACCGTACAATGTATTGGAGAGATGATAGTTGAGCGATGAAGGATCCACGTACAGGGAATTGAGTTCCAGGCTGTCATCCTGTGAAAGCCCGAGAAATACATCGTCATAAGCGCGGATGACTATGCCGTCCGCATCAAGTTCGGCGAAACTGTCAGTGGTCTCGGAATCCAGAGCTGACTGACGGACTTTCCTGACATACCATACCACATCGTCAGCGGTCACGAGAAGATATGAGAGGCAGACGGGGTTGTATTCAACGTCGGACGCCCTGACATTGAGCACCCAGGCTATCTCATCCAATGCTGTCAGGAGAATGGCCGAACAATTCCTGTCCTCCATGAAATCCCTGAGCCTCTGTATCTTGGAGCCACGGGACTCACCGGTGAATTCGTCTCCGAGAGTGATGACAGGAGTAGCCGGAACTGCCGGACGGTCTTCCCATAGCATTTCCAGCATGTCCGGAATATCCACTATCCGGAAGCCGTATTCGGACTCATGAGAAGAATCCTCCTCCCGCCCCGCCTCAATGAAGGCTGACTTGACGGCATCCACTGACGACACATCCATGGCAAGTCCGTCAACGGCCACTGCCACTGTCCTTCTGACACCGTCGAAGGCAATCCGGGCGAGCCATTGCGGAATGCGGATTTCACCGGGAATCCTTGTCTTGTGAAGTTCCACACCTGTTCCTTTCAGCTGGTTGGTAGCCTGGATGAAATAACGCGTATCGGTCCAGAGCCCGGCATGGTCCATGGTGATGACCACGTCACCAGCCTCTCCGGTGAACCCGCATATCCATTCGACCTGTTTCCATCTCGCGGCCGGATACTCGCTGTTATGCGGATCGGAGCCTGTTATGATTACGGCGTCCAGTCCCCGCTCCTTCATCATGGAGCGCAGGCTTTCTATTCTCTGTCTATAAATATGAGCAGTCTTCATATAATATCGAATTCATTATAAATCAATGGAATGAGCAAGATAGCCCGAAGCATCGTACATGCGCAGCCTTATTCCGCCAGGAGATGCCTCGAATTCAAGACGGTCCGTATCATCATTCACGACTACCGGGAATGCATTGCCGAACTCACCGGCAGGGGCGTAAATATACATGTGATGATGTCCGCTGAGCATCAGGTCCACACCCGCTTCATTCAGGACCGGCATGAAATTGTCCGTAACCCATTTCTGCGTGTACCATGCATCCTTGTTCCCAAGTACCGGGATATGCATGACTGCCACCTTGAGCGGGGCATCGGCAAAATCAGGATTCCTGACGGCGGAACGGAGCCATGAAAGCTCCCTGATACGGTATGCATCATACTCAGCCGTACCTGAATACTCCACGTCAGTATCCGGCTTGTCCTCTCCAGCATCCAGGACGACGAAGGCCACCGGTCCTTGCCGGAAAGTGTAATAGAAGCCTCCGTCATGTGCCGGGAAATACTCCGGCAGCTTGTGGAAGTCCCGTCCGCGGCCTTCGTGATTGCCCCTTGAATAGACCAATGGAACATTCCTGAGCAATCCGGCGGCAGGATTCAGTGTGTGGAAAAGCAATGAACTGACGGACGAAGTCTTGGATGTGATGTCCCCGTTCAGGAGAAGGAAATCGGTTTTCGAAGCATCCACTCCGCTGACGAGAGAAGCATAGAGTCCGTCCCTCTCGTGGATATCGCAGAGCATGACGAAACGGCATGTGTCCTTTCCGGTGTCAAATGTCCGTACAACGGAAATATCCCTTTCCGCTGTCTCCGGCTCGAACTTCATCGCATAGGCATTATTGTCGTTGACAACGGCCCTGGTACACAGACGGTATCTGTATGATGTCCCTTTCTCGAGTCCGTCCACTTCCACCTTGTGGAAAGTATCCGCCACTCTTCTGCCGGCACATGTATGATATATGCGTCTTCTCGGCCCGGCATAGAAAGCGGTTCCGTCGTCAGGGGCAATCTCCACCCAGGCCACAGCTCTTTTGCGCGTCACCCAGCAGACCGAGAATCCGGTCTCGGACATATCCACGATCCATGGGCCGAAATCCGATTGCCTGCGGTTACCGGCCGAGACATCAGGAAGTACGGCTGTCATAAAAAGCAACAAGAATATCAATCTGAATTTCATCCGGATATCAGTTTGTCTTCGAAAAATAAGCATTTAAATGATAACTTGGTACGATTGCACCTCGAATTTTGACATTTGTCCACAAGAATCGTCAGTCCAAGAGGCTGCAGACAATATCATCAGAAACGAAAAAGCGGTCTTCAGGTATTCTCACATATGGCCGGCCCCCAGGCCCGTCCACCTTCTGCAAAGAACCGGAAACATACAGCCTTTCATACGGTCCTTCCGGAAGCCAGTCCACTGGAACTCCGGCAGATGTCCTCAGCCCGAGCATCAGTCTTTCGGTACGGATTCCCTCTTCAGTCAGATATTCCTGTCCCATGACGGCATCTCCAGCCGAAGAAGAGCCATCACCGGAAGACCAGGCGAGGATGTATTTCCGGATGTCATCAGCATTCCACATACGGCAGTTCACGGCCGCCGAAGAATGTACATGCTCCGCATCCTCACGGGCCATGGCCGAATGCGCACCTGCCCCGAGACCGGTATATGGCACTCTCTTCCAGTATGCCGAGTTATGTACCGCCTCAAATCCCGGAAGTGAGAAATTCGATATCTCATAATGCACATAGCCGGCAGCCGCCAGTTTTCCGCAAAGCATGTCATACTGGCCTCTGCATACGTACTCGGGTGCTTCCGTATAACGGCCTTCCGCTGCAAGATCCCCAAGAGCGCTTCCCTGATCCACGGAGAGCTGATATGCGGAAATATGTTCCGGAGCAAGGGACAATGCCTTATCCACCGTCCCGGACCACATTTCATCAGTCAGGCCTGCTATGCCGGAGATAAGGTCGATGCTGATATTTCCGAATCCTGCGTCCCGGAGCATCCTGAAAGCTCTCTCTGCCCCGGCTGCATCATGCCTGCGGTTCATCCATTTGAGAATCCCGGAATCAAACGACTGGACGCCCATGCTGATTCTGTTGACTCCAAGCGATTTCAGGCCATGCAGATAGTCCATCCCCTTCTCCATGACATCCTCAGGATTCACCTCCACGGTAAATTCCTCATAATGATGTCCCGGATCGTCCCATACCGCCCTGCCTATGCCGGACACGATACGGGAAAGTACGGAAAAAGGCAGCACCGAAGGGGTGCCGCCTCCTATGTACAATGTATCAGGACTGCCGTGAAGACGTATTGAATCAATCGTCATGCCACGCCTTGACGCAGCCTCGTTCACTACCGCCTGCGCATATCCGGAGTACAGTTTCTCATTGTCCGGAAGCTCTTTCCCTCCGCAAAGGGGCACGGCTTCCGAATAGAATCCGCAATATGTGCAGAAACTCCTGCAGAACGGTACGTGGACGTATATCATGGCCGGACTACCTGAGCATCAGCTCAGCCGTTCCAAGCTTTGACTGCTCTGTATATGCCTCTACGGTATATACTCCTTTCGCATATGAAGGGATGTCGTTGAGATAGATGCTGAGGTCCACTTCCTTGCCCTCATAGTCCACACGGCGGGATGCGGATGCCACCATTGTCTCCCCGTTGAACTGGAAAGAGGTGCGGTTCGCGTTCGTGAGAATGATTCCGTCAGGATCCTTGACCCTGATATACACGACTACCGGTCCCTTGGGAGCAAGGTCGTTCTCCACGAGACTGAGAGAGGTGAGAAGCCTTACCACACGGCTGCTCCTGTCCGTAACCTTGTCACTTGAATTGTAGGCCTCGATATGAAGTCCGCGGGCCTTGATAACAGACCCTGCCGCAACCTGTCCTGAAAGGGCCTCGACCTGCTCCGAGAGCTGCCTGCTCTGTGCACGGCTTGCAGCAGCCTCCTTGCGGGCAGCCGCAGCATCGGCAGTAAGCTTGTGGTTCAAGGTGTTGAGAGAGTCGATCTGTACGATGTAGTTACGCATTATGCTGCGCAGCGTCCCGAGCTCTTTCTGATATTTGCGTATCATGGCACGGTTGGTAGCCTCCGTCTTCTTGATACGTTCTATGAGGTCTGCCACTTCCGCGCGGGACGTATCCAGCTGGGAATTGATCGAATCATAGTCAGAAGAAAGATTGGCATAATCGCTCTGAAGGCTTTCTATCTGCTCGGTAAGGTCCTGCTTTTCCTCTTCCAGGTCACTGATCAGGGCTGATTTCTGGCTCCAGATATAGGCCAGGGCTGCCGCCAGAATGACGGCTACCGCTATCAGGACATACATGACGGTTCTGAGATTCTTCTCTTTGGCAAGCCGTTCTTCCTGCGCCCGGCGTTCCATAATAGGATCTATTTCCATAACTCTATTGATTTTTCCTGAATTTTATACAAAAATAGTCAATTTGCAAGATATATCACCTTTTTTATGTAAGTTTGCGAAAATAATAATCATCCAGCGTCATGAACAAAACGGCAAAATACATAACAAGAGCAGTAAAATATTTCTTCTATTTCTCCTTCCTTCTCGTCATCTTCATGGCCATACTCGTATTCGCCCATGTAGTGGACGGTAACATCGAGACAATGTTCAGGGGCGGCTACAACTCCCTGCTCCAGATAGCCCTGATGTTCGCCTGCGTGGCGGCCGTCTACCCGGTCTTCGGATTTGTCAAAAAGAGTGCCGTAATCCCCGGAGAATTCAACGAAATACGCAATGAGCTCATCGACGCGATGGAGGAACGCGGATACCGGCTCGAATCGGAAGACGGTGAGGACATGACGTTCAGGAACAAGTCTTTCCTGAACAGGCTCACGAGAATGTTCGAGGACCGCATCACTTTCACGCGGGAGCTGGGAGGATACAGTCTCGAAGGGCTCAGAAAGGATACCATACGGATAATATATGGCCTCGAAAACCGTTTCCGCAAAGACGGGAACGAGTGATTATTAACCCCTTATTCCATCAGTTATGGCAGATGAACTCAAGACGGCAGGCAGATTTCCGGACCAGATGAGTGCGGAAATTGCAGCCGGGATGCTGAGGGCCAACGGGATTCCTGCAGAGATTTTCGGACAGGATTCCACATATCCCTGCCTGAATGCGGGATATATAAGCGTTGAACTGAAAGTCAACCCGGAAGACTATGAATCGGCGAGGAAGCTTCTCGCCGCCAACGAAAGGGCGGAGTAGAACTCTTCCCCATAGACACTTATCAGAGGTTCGCGCAGGAATTCATATACGCGGACCTTTTTCTTTCTGCCGTTCTCGAACGCGTCCCTGCAAATGTTCCACCTGTGGAGATTAAGGGCATGACGTCCTCCAGTAAGTTCGGTGACACGTATAGGATAGAGCCAGCACGAAGCGGGCTTGCGGAATTTGCACTTGCCGGCAAACCAGCACCTTTCAATTGCACAGAAACAATTCCCGGACTCGTCGGTATGGGTATAGGCACATTCCTCCGAAGCCGGGGACAGAGGGGTCACGATATCACCGTCAACGTCTATCTCGAAGAATCCCTTCTCGGAAACGGCACGGCGGCCGGCATCGCTCATCAGAGGAGAAAACGCCGGATAGGCCTCCTCTATCTCCGCCACTTCCTCTTCTTCGAGAGGAGCACCGCTGTCACCAATGATGCAACAGCATCCGCGACATTTTTCATAATCACATGCAAAGTACTCTGTGACAATTTCTTCCGATACCAGGCAATCCCCTATCTCGAAGATTGTCCCGAAACACTCGTCCCTACTCATCTTATTCCCTGAATGATTTTCTGTATAATGCTTCCGAAGGTGCCGGTAATTCCATTACAGGCACTTCTATTTCCGTATCAAGTTTTTCATTGATCCTTATACTGTCGATAGAGCCGAGGAATGCATCGCATGCGGCTGCTATCCTGTCGAGTTCACCGGAATGAACCGCCTCAGGCACATGCACACGAGGAGACGGCAATTCCGCTACAAGCCTGCTGAAATTAGTCGGTACCAGCCAGAACGGTTCAGACTGCGCAGGGCTGAGGCCCACTGTCCTGAACGCCTCGAGAGTCACTCCTGACGAATCCGCTGCAGGGAGCACTTCCCCGGTCTGCAAGCCGGCGGCAGGATTTTCCTGAAGGCATTCCACAATCTTCTTCCCGGGGGCCCGTACCGCATACTCCGCCCTGCGTCCTGAGGCAAGAGCCTGAAGGATACC
>JBJEBJ010000106.1:0-26596 GCA_051869955.1 Candidatus Cryptobacteroides sp. | reverse complement strand
TTCGTGGCCCCTTTTTCAATTACTATCTGGGGGAAATCTACGTTACTATCTACAGCCTAGACCGAGCAACGTGGAACTCATGCCGAAAAGAAGCAGGACGATGGTGACCGCCAATGTGACCGGAATGTCTTTCCTGCGGTTGGATTCGGTCATGGTCACCGGAAAAAGCAGGGCGGTGATACCAAGGATGAAAAGGACATTGAAAATGTTGGAGCCCACTACATTGCCGACTGCCACATCGGCATTGCCATGGAACGCACCTGTCAGGCTGACAACGAGTTCCGGGCAGGATGTCCCGAAGCCCACAATGGTCAGTCCGATGACGAATTCGCTCACTCCCGCTTTCCTCGCCATGGAGGAAGCTCCGGCTACAAGCCAGTCAGCGCCGGCCACTATCAGGCAGATGCTGACAATGAGAAGAAGGACATCCATGATCAGGTCTGTTTAGATACCGGATGTCCTCCTGCAAAAATCATTCTGAAATATTGTCCATATACAATCCGGCTTCTGCAAGCACCGGGCAGGCGTATGACGATGTGATCCTGACACGCACCTCCTCTGCCGTAATGTCAGGCACCCGCAATATACGTTTGTATCCTATGGTCGTGCCTTCTCCTATTGTGCTCCATTCCCCGCCGGAATTCCTTGCCTCAACTGCAAAAGACGAGACTCTCTGGCCGAGAGGGATGTATTCCTGCAGGAGAACGCGATTGAAAGTACGAGGCTCGGGCAGGGTCAATGTAAATGAAGGAGTAAGGCATCCGTCATCGCAGGCCCAGAAAGTATCGTATTCTCCGTCAATGAGATTGGCGGCCCTGAAGCGTCGTCCCCTTTCATTGTCGGCCCGGATTTCAGCTCCACCGGCAAGATTGACGGAGAAAATCCTGTCGAGGGCGGACCTGAATTCCATCAGGCGGAGCGAGTCAGTCCTGTGAATCCGTCCGGACGTGTCAGGCGGCACATTCAGAAGCATGAGGGAATTGCGGCCGACGCTTGTATAATATATGCCGATAAGGTCTTCCACGGATTTGACTTTGTCATTTTCAGACTCCCTCCAGAACCAGCCCGGCCGGATTGACACGTCCGACTCAGCCGGAATCCAATGGCGGCCATGTACATTGCCGGCGTTAAGTGTATCCTGTGACGGGGCATCTTTGCCGGAGCTGAAGCCTTCCGTATCCAGGGAGCTCCAGCAGGTCTCCCCCGCCGAGCCGCGCTCATTGCCAACCCATCTGCACCCCGGGCCTATGTCGCTGAATATCACGGCTCCAGGCTGCATTTCCGCCACGGCCGCATTGAAAGCCGGCCAGTCATATACCTGCCGCTTGCCGTTCGGACCTTCGCCGCAAGCCCCGTCAAACCACTGTTCGAAGACTTCCCCATAGCTTGTCAATGCGCTCTGCAATGTCCTGACATACACATTATTGTATTCCGGAGTACCGTAATGCGGGTCGTGCCTATCCCATGGCGAGATATAGACTCCGAATTTGACTCCGTACTCCCGGCAGGCCTCCGAAAGTTCCTTCAGCACATCTCCCTTTCCGTCCCTCCATGAACTCTGCGCGACAGTATGGACACTTTCCGGATTTGGCCAGAGACAGAATCCGTCATGGTGCTTGGCGGTGATGATGATACCCTTGAATCCGGCGAGTTTGGCAGTCCTCACCCATTGCCTGCAGTCAAGGGAATCCGGAGCGAACATGTCCTCCGGCTCTGTCCCGTCACCCCATTCCTTTCCCGAAAAGGTATTGGGCCCGAAATGGACGAACATATTGGTTTCCATCTGCTGCCACGCTACCTGAGACGGCGTCGGTACCGGGCCGTAAGGAGCCGGAGCGTCATTTGTGCACGAGGCCGCAAGAACCGCTGCGGCAATGCTGCCGATAATAATCAACGTGTATCTGTTCATGAAATCTTTGGTGTTGGTCTATAAATATACATACAGGTGGCTGTTTTCGATGCAAAAATATGTTTTTCTTAAAGAAAATTTATATGAATCTTTAACTTTTTAACCGGACGAAGGAGGATATTTGCGACAAAAAAAAGACACTATCATGCGTACTGTTTGTTCAAAGATTCTGCTGGCTTCCGCTTTGCTCATGGCTGGAGGGGCCGGCTCCTGCAGCCTCCTCGAAAATAATGAAGGATTGGAGGGTTATATAGTCCTTCATTTTTCTGAAGATTCCTACAAGGATACCAAGGCGTCTTCTTCCGGGGAGATACCTGACACTATCGACTTCCTGCTCGACATAAGGGATTCAAAAGGGAACATCATCTACAGCGGAACCTTCGGGGACTCCCCGGAGAAACTTCTCGTCAATGCCGGGACTTATAATATCAGCGCAAGGTCCGGAACATTCGAAAAACCGGGATTTGCGTCCCCGCAATATGGTGACGACCAATGCATCACCGTCCCCTCCGGAGGCATAGCAGACGTATGGCTCACATGCGGGCAGATAAACTCCGGCGTCAAACTGAACATTGACCGCAATTTCCTGACGGTTCATCCTGACGGAGTCCTGTTCCTGAAATCCGAAGACGGGAAACTGATGTACAGCTACTCGGAAAAGCGAATCGCATATTTCAACCCCGGCAATGTCAGCCTCATGATGAGTGAGGGAGGCACAGACAATATATTGTTCACCAGGGTCCTGAAAGCGAGGGAAATACTTTCAGTCAGCCTGACCGTGCCACCGGCAACGGCAACAGGAGAAAGCGGCGGAATACATATCCAGGTGGACACTTCCCGCAACTGGAGCGGGGAGGAATTCATCATCGGTGGTCCGGGCAGCGGAAATCCCGGAAGCGGGTCTGACATTGACTGCGCGATGAATGTCTCACAGGCCAAAGAGAATATCGGAGCCGAGGATGTCTGGGTATATGGTTATATCGTAGGCGGAGACCTCACATCATCCGGGATATCGTTTTCGTCCCCGTTCAAGTCAGAGACAAACATCGCAATTGCTGCAAGGACCACAGTATCCGATAAATCCTCCTGCCTTTCCGTGCAGCTTGCCAAAGGGGATGCCCGGGATGCCCTCAACCTGGTGTCCAACTCGTCCAACCTCAAACGGAAGGTATATCTGAAAGGAGACATAGTGGAAGCATATTACGGCATTCCGGGGATCAAGAACATCTCCGACTTCGTCCTTGAGTAAGGGAAAGCACAGAAAAGCAATCGGCAGGTAAACAGAAAATGAGTTCATATCATAGTTGGTTTTCGCAATATTCACTAATTTTGCATAACTATAGTTTTGATTTACCTTACAATGAAATTGATTTTACCTGCTGATTTTTCACCTGAAGAAAGGCGCGAAAGGGCGGAGGAATATTTCCGCCAGGGATACAACTGCTGCCAGTCGGTCCTTTTGGCTTTCTCTGACATATTGGAAGACAACAAGTTGGCTGACCGGGAACTGCTCGCCGCCATCGGCTCCGGATTCGGAGGAGGAATGGGGCGCATGAGGGAAGTCTGCGGAAGTTTCAGCGGACTCGTGGCATTGTCCGGATTCATCTCTCCTGCCGCCAATCCCAAGGACATGACCGGGCGGACAGCTAATTATGCTCTTGTACAGGAATTTGCCGAAAAATTCCGACATGAAAACGGCGGCAGCATAATCTGCAGGGAACTGCTCGGACTTTCAAGCAGCGAGACAGGACAGGAAAGCCCCGTCCCTTCAGAGAGGACCAAGGAGTATTACCGGAAACGTCCTTGCGGAAAGATAGTCGGCTCGGCAGCATACATCGCTGCCAAAAAGATGCTTGAACTCTAAGACGTTGTTTTGAAATGGAAGGACATCTCAGCATCAGGAAAGCAGAGGAAAGCGATTTGCGCAGGATAATGGAGATATTCGATATTGCCAAGGAGTTCATGCACTCTACCGGCAATACCGGACAATGGAACGGAACTTATCCCGGAGAAGATCTCATTCTGTCGGAAATCGGGCAGGGTCATTGCTTCGTCGTGACGGACAATGAAGGCAGAATCGTGGGGACATTCTGCTTCATCATCGGAGAGGACCCGACTTACAGGGTGATAGAGGATGGGGAATGGCTCGACGACGAACCATACGGCACGATTCACAGAATTGCATCGGACCGTACTGAACATGGCATAGGACATCTCTGCATCAGTTTCTGTTCCAGGCTCATCGGAACGCTGCGAGCCGATACTCACCGGGACAATGCACCTATGCTCTCATTATTGGAGAAAGAAGGTTTCGTCAGGTGCGGCATCATCCATCTGGCTGACGGAGCCCCGAGAATAGCCTTCCAGAGACCGTCCGCGAGGAATAAGATGTAACCTCCCCTAGAGGCTTAAAAAATCTGAAAAAATGGAAAATCTTCCTAAAGACCCGATGATTCTACTGAGCTACATAAACACATTGCTCAGAGACAATTACGACTCACTTGAGGAGTTGTGCGAAGACAAAGGAATTGCCCGCGAAGAACTCGAGAAAGCTCTGTCGCAGGCAGGATTCGAATACAATGCCGCACAGAAAAAATTCTGGTGACGAGTCTTGACTCCGGCTATCAGTCCTCCACGAGGCAGGAATCCAGGTCGCGGGTTATCTGCTCGCGGTCCATGTTCTGGCCGATGAAGACCAGTTTCTGCATCCTGTCCCCGTAATAAGGATCCCAGTCCTTCATGATTGACGGGTCCTGCTGCATTGCCCTGATAAGTTCTTCCTGAGGTGCCGTGGCATACCATTGCCCGGCCTGGCGGAGCTGGATCTGCCTTCCGGCCTGCTCGAACAGGCAGGACATGTCCCTGTCCTCCGAGAAATAGCACAGGCCCTTGACGCGTATCACGTTCTTGGGCAGGCGTTTGGCAACGAACCAGTCAAATTTGTTGATATCGAAGGCCGGCCTCCTGTAATATACGAATGTGCCGATGCCATATTCCTCCGCCTCGCCCTCGTCGTGATGGTGGTGATGGTGGTGATGCTCCTCCTCGACGTCGCTCTCCAGGCCGCGGATCCAGCCGGCTGAGCCTTCCGTGGAACGATAGCTGAATTTCCATGTATTCAGGAGACTCTCGAGGTCCACGTCGGCATAGTCGGCCTCCATGATCTGCGCACCCTGATTGAGTTCACGGATTATCCTGCGAATCTTCTCAAGACTCCCGGGAGCCACATCGGAGACCTTGTTCAGCAGGACGATATTGCAGAACTCAATCTGCTGGATTACAAGATTTTCAATATCCTCATCATCAATGCTTTCCGACTTCAGGGAATCTCCGCAACCGAACTCGTCCTCCATCCTGGCAGCATCCACGACTGTGACTATGCAGTCCAGTCTCGGAGTCCCGTTTGCAGTGAATTCGGGGCCGAGCGAAGGAATGCTGCAGATGGTCTGGGCGATAGGTTCAGGCTCGCATATTCCGCTGGCCTCTATGACAATATAGTCGAACTTTCCGGCCCTCATCAGGTCATCTATCTGCTTGATCAGATCAGTCCTCAACGTGCAGCAGATGCAGCCGTTCTGAAGCGCCACGAGACTGTCGTCGCCCTGGCCTACCACTCCCCCTTTCTGAATCAGGGAAGCATCTATGTTCACTTCTCCTATATCATTGACAATCACAGCAAAGCGTATCCCTTTACGATTCGTCAGGATACGGTTGAGCAATGTAGTTTTCCCGCTTCCGAGATATCCCGTCAGAAGCAGGACCGGCATATCATTGAAATTCATATCGTATTCATATTTATAAAAGCCGTGCAAATTTACTGTAAAAAGCAGACTTTCCAGCAAAATTTTGTTAGATTTGCAGATATGAGGAAAATTCTGCCCATACTGCTGACAATCGTTGCTGCGTTAGTCTTCCATGACCTGGCGCAGGACACCTGCATGTTCGACAGCATCTCCCTGTCATGCAGCAACGGCATTGAATTGCCTGCAGCCTCCTCATGCCGGGACGCAGCATCTCCTTCAATGGAGCACGATGGATCTTTCAGGCAAATCACCCTGGCTGACATCGGATTCATAGCTCCGCAGAACATCTCAGTACCGGGAGCACCTTCCGGACAGTTTACGAGACACCAGTCCACCGGAGCCAGAGCAGAGGCCAGGACAATATCGATGCACAAGTCGGGGCACATCGTGGACCAGCAGGGAGCACTGCAATTTTTCACCCGTGCGGGCCTCATGCCATCAGGACACACCTCATTCTCTCACCACATCATAAGTCTAAGGAAACTACGCTGTTAGAATCTGACTGGCACGAGCAGGCATCATTATGCATGCCGGCCATCCGTCCCGCCATGACATACAAGGCCCGGACGGAAACGGATACGTATCCCCGGGAATCCCGGACCGGATGCGCATATCCCAAACCCATCTACAAACATTCAAATTAAAATCAATATTATCATGACAATGGAATTCAGACGCGTCCGTTCGACGGGCGACATCATCATATCATCCCTTCTCACTTTCGGCGGAATAGCCCTCGTGTTCCTGCCTTCATCCATATCCGTGAACATCCTCGGAACCATGGTCGCAGTCATAGGCATCATACTCATGATGACCATGAAATCAGAATACAAGGAGTGCATCTCCGGACTCAGATACAGGAAAATGATAAAATATTTCCCCGCCAGCAAAAAATCAGACATCCTCAGCGCACTGAAAGGCGACCCTTCCAAATTCATCTGGAAAGAACCGCGCACCGGGAACGGCCTGATGCTGGAAATCTATGTCTGCAAGAGTGAGAAAACCGTGTTCGCACGCCTTCTCGAATACATTCCTTACAACTATGAGCAGTGCAGCGAATGGTTCTCCTACAGGCTGAATGTCGCCACTCCGCTCCTCAAATAGGTTCAGTTGCATATTCCGGCCGGATTGAGTACCTTTGCCCGGTTTTCGGTCCGGCCGGATTGTATGAATAAATTCAAGGAAATACTCAGCATAGGCATCCCGATTATGCTCGGCCAGGCGTGTGTGATAATACTCGCATTCGCCGACAATATAATGATCGGATGGCACAGCGTAAACGAACTCGCGGCTTCCTCGTTCGTGAACAACATGATGAACCTGTTCATCCTCATCGAACTCGGATTCGCCACGGGAATGACGCCCGTCATCGGTTCCCATTTCGGCACGGGAAATGTGACCGGCATAGGAAGCACTCTGCGCAACGGAGTGACTCTCAACACATTGCTCGGCATCGTCGGTACCGCCATAATACTCGGTATATACCCGTTCCTCGGACATTTCGGGCAGGAAGCCGAGCTGCTTCCGCTAATAAGGCCTTATTACCTCATAGTCGGAATCTCAACACTGTTCGTGCTCGGATTCAATACCCTCAAGCAATTCACTGACGGAATATGTGCCCCTGTCGTGTCCATGATCTTCCTGATGGGCGGCAACCTGCTGAACATCTTCGGGAACTGGGTCCTGATATACGGCAAACTCGGCTGCCCGGAAATGGGACTTACCGGAGCCGGAATCAGCACCCTCGCCGCGAGAATCATTATGCTGGCAGGATTCGTCCTCTACATTTTCAGGGGCCGCAAGCTGAAAGCTTACTCCGAGGCATACCGGGCATCAAAGTCCACACCCAGTGAAGTCCGCCATCTTTTCAGTCTCGGATACCCGGTAGCCCTCCAGCTCGGAATGGAGACCTCCACATTCACTTTCAGCGCAGTCATGGTAGGATGGATAGGCGCCACGGCATTGGCCGCACACCAAGTCGCCCTCACGATTTCCCAGCTATTCTTCATGATGATGCAGGGACTCGCATTCGCCGTATCAATCCTTGTCAGCACGGCTTACGGCAAGAAGGATTTCAAAGGTGTCAGGGAATATGCCCGCAAGGGTTACGTACTGATACTCAGCATATCTGCCATATTCGCAGTCATCGTATATATCTTCCGCCATCAGGCAGTGGGAATGTTCTCGGATTCGGAAGAAGTGTCTGCCATAGCACTCTCCCTGATATTCGTGCTGTTCTCGTACCAGTTCGGGGACGGTCTCCAGCTCTGCTACGCCAATGCCCTCAGGGGTATCCAGGATGTCAAGCCAATCATGTCCGCTGCATTCGTAAGTTATTTTCTCATAGCGATTCCGGTATCCTGGGCCCTGGGATTCAAGACATCGCTCGGAGTCGTGGGCATCTGGATCGGCTTCCCGGTAGGACTCACCACGGCCGGATTATTCTTTTTTTTCAGATTCAGGACGAGACTCAGGATATTGTCTTCGGCCGGGCAGAAATGACATTCTGCCGAAAGATATTTTTTTATATCTTTGTATGAATCAGCACAATTTTTATGGAAAGAAAAGGCACATTGCTCGTAGCGGATGACAACAAAAGTATTTTGGCATCAGTCAAGCTATTGATGGACAGCGACTTCGAGAAAATCATCACAATATCAAACCCCGCATCCATCCCGGAAGTGCTCAGGGAATGGAGACCTGACGTAGTACTCCTCGACATGAACTACAGTAGCGGAATCAACAACGGCAACGAAGGCCTGTTCTGGCTCTCCGAAATACGCAGGCTCAAGCCCGGGACAGAAGTGGTCCTTTTCACGGCATACGCAGATATCGAGTTGGCAGTCAAAGGAATACAGGACGGAGCAGCGGACTTCATCGTGAAACCTTTCGACAACGACGTAATGAAGGAAAAACTCCTGTCCGCATACCGGAAAAGCATCGGCAAGCCCCGGAAAGGAATTCAGGACGGCAAGTCGATGTACTGGGGAGAAAGCAACCGGATGAAGTCGCTCCGCAGCATTGCAGAGAAAGTGGCATCCACCGACGCGAACATTCTCATTACCGGAGAAAACGGAACTGGAAAGGAAATGCTCGCCCATGCAATACATTCAATGTCAATGCGAAGCAGGGGACCTATGGTCACCGTGGACATGGGCGCCATTACGGAGACATTGTTCGAGAGTGAACTTTTCGGACATGTAAAAGGAGCGTTCACAGATGCCAAAAGTGACAGGGAGGGCAAATTCCAGGCTGCGGAAGGAGGCACATTGTTCCTCGACGAAATTGGCAACCTGTCCTATTCCCTCCAGGCGAAGCTGCTCACTGCAATCCAGAGGAAAAGTATCGTGAGGGTCGGGGACAACACCCCTATCCCTGTGGATGTCAGGCTGATATGCGCCACTAACAAGAATCTGGACGAGATGGTGGAGCAGGGGATGTTCAGGGAGGACCTTTTGTACAGAATCAATACCATCAGGCTCGAGATGCCCGCCCTCAGGGACAGGAAAGAGGACATCGTACCGCTCGCCGAACTCTTCCTCAAGAAATATGGAGACCTCTACGGCAAGAAACAACTCAGGTTCTCGGAAGAAGCCGCAGGCAAACTGGAATCCAGGGTATGGCAAGGCAATGTCAGGGAACTGGAACATGCAGTGGAGAAAGCAGTCATCCTGAGCGACGGGGACACCATCACCCCTGAGGAAATCGAGAGCTCCCAGAGACGTCAGGCCCCTGCTGCGGATTCCGGAAGCGGTACACTCGAGGAGATGGAATGCAGGATGATCAGGAAAGCCATGGACGAATGTTCCGGCAATCTGTCCCACGTCGCCTCCAAGCTGGGAATCACGAGGCAGACCCTCTACAACAAGATAAAGAAATACGGCCTATGAGATTCGCAGGAGGCATATTGCGATTCAAATTGATCCTGCTCGGCCTGTCCACTTCCCTTTTCGCGGCGGCAGCGGGAATCGCAATATACATGAAAGAATGGGTCGCGGCAGGGGTATCGGCCGTCTTGTGGATTGCATGCGGAATCATGCTCTACCGTTTCTACGGCAAGCACGGAGAGAAAGTCGCATACACATTCGATGCAATGGACAATGATGATTTCTCTTTCAACTTCGACACCCGCAATGTGGCCGGTCCGGACCTGCTCGTGAACCAGTCCCTGAACCGGATCAAGAACATCCTTCACAGATACGCTTCCGAAGCCAAGGAACGCGAGAAATTCTACGAGATTACCCTGAACTCCGTGGACACCGGCATCATCGTGGTCAACTCCCGCGGAGCAGTGCTTCAGAAAAACAGCAAAGCCTTGGAACTCACCGGATTGGGAATCCTGACCCATATCCGGCAGCTGAGGAGGGTGGACGCATCCCTGGCTGAAATCCTGGAGGAGATTGCCCCCGGGGAGAGAAAGCGTGTCACATTCTATACGGAAACAGGCCCGAGAAGCCTGTCAGTGGCAGCGACCTCCGCAGCTATCCAGCAGGAGCCGGTAAGAATATTGGCACTCAACGACATAGACAGCGAACTGAGCGAGAACGAGATGGACTCGTGGATGAAACTCATCCGTGTGCTCACCCATGAGATAATGAACAGCATCACCCCTGTCACGTCACTCAGCGCGACACTTCTCGGCAAGGTGGAGAAAGGAACCCCGGTGAGCGACGGCATCGAGGTCATACACAAGACCTCAAGCGACCTTATCAATTTCGTGGAAAATTACAGGAAATTCACACATATCCCGACTCCGGAGCCTGTCATCTTCTATGTCAATGACGTGGCTTCCAGGACCGTGGCACTGGCACGGGAGCAGGGAGAGGCTTCCGGAATCACATTCCATGTCGACATCCAGCCCGGGGACCTTATGGTATATGCCGACGAGAAACTCATTTCGCACGTGATGACCAATCTCCTGAAGAATGCGGTCCAGGCCATCTCGGAATCAGGCCAGGGGCACAATGTCACCGTGACTGCAAGGAACGGCGGGGACGACAAGGTCACGGTGGACATCTCAAACGACGGTCCGGAAATCCCGGAGGAGATAGCGTCCCACATCTTCGTTCCGTTCTTCACCACCAAGAAATCCGGAAGCGGAATCGGCCTGGCGCTGTCGAGACAGATAATGCGCCTGAGCGGAGGCTCGCTCACATTGAGATGTGACAAGGACAGGAAGCTCACGACTTTCCGCATGACTTTTGACTGATAAAAATTGACATTTACAGTTTTTTTATATATTTTTGCATAATTGTTAAAAATCAATTTTAGTCGGAAGATGCTTGAAGATATAAAAAAGAATATCGAAAGGCTGATAGCTCTTTACGAAAATGAGAAGCGGCAGCGGGAAAAGCTGGTGCTCGAACTGGAGAGGAGAGAGGCTGAAATTGAGGATTGCAGGAAGCAGATTGCGGATCTGGAAAGACAAGTGGACAATCTCAAGCTTACGGAGGCATTCCTGGCACCGGCCGGAAGCGACTCCTCGGCACGTGAGAAGATTGACAGGATGATCACCAGTATTGACAGATGCATCTCCTTATTAGAGAAATAGATATGGACCAGAAGATTACCATTTCCATCGGCGGGAAGAAATATGCGCTGACAGCCAGTTCCCCCGAGCAGGAGGAAGCTTACAGGCTTGCGGCTTCTTCAGTCAACAGCCTTCTGTCCATCTATACGGACAAATATCCCGGTAAGGACATGACGGACATACTGTCTTTTGTTGCGCTGAACGAGAGCATCGGGGCAATAACACTGAAGAAAAGACTTGAAGCGGTTGAAAAAGAGGCAGGTACACTTAAAAACCAGACAGATAATTATTTGGACAATATTGACAATCAGCCGCCGGCTGAGACTCGCTGAAAACAACACGTTCTACGGAACCGGGTATTCTCGAGCCGGGGATGTGCGGGCCTGAGTACCTTTGTGGGATTCCGCCTTGCGGAACACAGGATTGCTGAACCGGCACGGAGCTCAAATCTTATCATTTAAGATTTTCTGACGGACAGGCTGACGGCTTTGTCGATATTGGAACATATTAATCCGGCAGGCAGGCTTCCACAAAGGCTGTCCGCCGGATTTTCCGTAAAGGACACACAGCCAGACATATAACTGAAACAATAATATATTTTAAATCAAATGGGTGCATTAGTTTTGACAGGAACCGCATTGTTGTCGGCAGCGTTCGGAATCGCTGTCTACCTCACGGTTCACCGCATTATAATGAAAGGCCGCAAGGACAGCATCATAGAGAAAGCTGAGCTTGAGGCGGAGAATATCAAGAAAGAGAAAATCCTTCAGGCAAAGGAGAAATATCTCCAGCTCAAGAGCGAACATGAGCAGCAGGTAAACGAGAAAAACGCGCAGATCAAGGACGCCGAGAACCGTATCAGGCAGAAGGAGAACAGTCTCAACCAGCAGAACAAGGAACTCCAGAGGAAGATGTCCGAGCTCGAGAACGCAAAGGCCGGTATCCAGGCCCAGAAGGAGAATCTCGAGAGGAAGGCCGAGGAATACGAGGCTCTCAGGCAGGAAGCCAACAAGCAGATCGAAAGCATTGCCGGACTGTCTGCAGCAGAGGCCAAGAACATTCTCATGGAGAACATGAAGGCAGAGGCGAGAAGCGAGGCCCAGGCCTACATCAACGACACTATGGACGATGCCCGCCTGAATGCCGCAAAAGAGGCTAAAAGAATAGTTATCACCACTATCCAGAGGACGGCCACCGAGACTGCCATCGAAAATGCAGTTACTACCTTCCCTATCGAGAACGACGAAATCAAAGGCCGTATCATCGGACGTGAAGGAAGGAACATCAGGGCCCTGGAGGCTGCCACAGGTGTGGAAATCGTGGTGGATGACACTCCGGACGCCATTCTGCTTTCCGCATTCGACCCGGTAAGACGCGAGGTTGCAAGGCTTGCCCTGCACCAGCTCGTCATCGACGGACGTATCCACCCGGCCCGCATCGAGGAAGTGGTTGCTAAAGTCCAGAAGCAGCTTGAGGATGAGATTCTCGAGACCGGAAAGAGGACCTGCATCGACCTCGGCATACACGGAATGAACATCGAGCTTGTCAAGCTGATTGGCCGAATGAAATACCGTTCTTCTTACGGACAGAACCTGCTCCAGCACTCGCGTGAGGTTGCAAACATCTGTGCGATAATGGCTTCCGAGCTTGGACTGAATCCTAAGACCGCCAAGAGGGCCGGACTTCTCCACGATATCGGAAAGGTTTCAGAAGACGATCCTGAGCTGCCTCACGCACTCCTCGGAATGAAACTGGCCGAGCAGTACAAGGAGAGACCTGAGATTTGCAACGCAGTCGGAGCTCACCATGAGGAGACCGAGATGACATCCCTCCTCTCCCCTATCGTTATGGTCGGTGACGCCATTTCAGGAGCCCGTCCTGGTGCGAGAAGAGAGGTTATCGAATCCTACATCAAACGACTCAAGGGAATGGAAGACCTCGCTGCAGCATATCCTGGTGTCACCAAGAGCTATGCAATCCAGGCAGGCCGCGAGCTCAGGGTGATTGTCGGAGCCGAGGAGGTAAGCGACGAGCAGGCTGCAAAACTCTCATCCGATATCGCACTGAAAATCCAGAACGAGATGACATACCCGGGCCAGGTGAAGATTACCGTCATCAGGGAAACCCGTTCCGTAGCTTACGCGAAGTAATTTTTTCATCTAATTCATAATGAATCGGATCATAAGGAAAACTATGGCAGTCATCGCACTCCTTGCATGGGGTGCGTTGTCTGTATGGGGACAGGCCCCGGAAAAAACTGTTGAATGGACTGTATCCGCAACCGACACCGGAAACGGCATCTTCGAAATCGTATTCAGCGGCAGGATTGCTGACGGTTGGCACACCTACAGCATCAGCGACGATGTATGCCCTACCGAAATCACATTCTCCGAATCCTCCAACCTCGTACTTGAAGGAGGCCTTTACGAGAAAGATCAGCCTGAGGACCACGACGGCAGCAAGGTGTTCTACAACAACATTGTCATTGCCCAGAAAGTCAAGGCCAATGCAGCTGACGTGCTCAGGGGCGAGATATGCTGGATGAGCTGCACCGACCAGGCCTGCGCTTCTCCGGAATATTACGAATTCTCCACGGAACTCGTACCTGGCGCCGCCGCTCCGGAAACTGAAACCACCTTGGCAGCAGCGGAAGATGAGAAAGAAAGCAGCTCGATCTGGGGGCTGATTCTCGAGGCTATCCTCTGGGGATTCGCAATGCTCCTGACACCTTGCGTATTCCCGATGGTCCCGATGACCATTTCCTTCTTCATGAAAGGTTCTTCAACGCCAGCCGCGGGAAGGTTCAAGGCTTTCATGTACGGACTCTTCATCGTACTCCTCTATACTGTCCCTATTTCAGCCATCATAGGTATCACGTGGATAGTGGGAGGAGACGCGGTCACGGCCGACATATTCAACTGGCTTGCAACTCATTGGCTGCCGAACATCATCTTCTTCATAGTGTTCATGATATTCGCGGCATCGTTCTTCGGAGCGTTCGAGATCACACTGCCGTCATCATTGGTAAACAAGAGTGACCGCAATTCCGACAAGGGAGGACTTGCAGGCATCTTCTTCATGGCCCTGACATTGGTGCTGGTATCGTTCTCATGCACAGGACCTATCGTCGGTTCCGTGCTGATAAAGTCCACCCAGGGAGAGTTCTGGGCCCCGATGGTGACCATGTTTGCATTCTCAGTGGCATTCGCCCTGCCTTTCACGATATTCGCGATGTTCCCTTCCCTGCTCAAGAAACTCAAGAGCGGAAGCTGGCTGAACTCCGTGAAGGTGGTGCTCGGATTCATTGAGGTTGCCCTCGGATTCAAGTTCCTGAGCGTGGCTGACCAGACCTACCACTGGGGACTTCTCGACAGGGAGATTTATCTGGCAATCTGGATTGTGGTATTCACCCTGCTGGGACTTTACCTGCTCGGCAAGATCAGGTTCGAGGCCGACAGCAAGGTGGAGCATATCGGGGTATTCCGCCTCATATTGGTAATTATTGACTTCACTTTCGTGGTATATCTCATCCCGGGAATGTTCGGGGCTCCTCTCAAGGCGTTGTCCGGCTATCTCCCGCCGATCGAGACTCAGGATTTCGTGGTATGGAGCAAGGCTGACGGGAACATGCCTTCGGTTGAGACTGTAAGCAGCCACAATGCAGGCCACAATGAATACGGACTGGAATTGCCGCTCGGACTGACCGGATATTTCTCCGTGGAAGACGGGCTCGAGGCTGCAAGAAAAAGCGGAAAGCCCGTGTTCGTGGACATCACCGGTCACGGATGCGTGAACTGCCGCGAGATGGAACAGCGCGTATGGAGCGCCCCTGAGGTCCTGGAACTTCTCCGGAACGAGTTCGAGATAGTGGCCCTCTATACTGATGACAAGACGAAACTTTCTGAGGACAAATGGATTACGGCCGAGAATGGGAAAGTCCTGAAAGATCTCGGAAGGGTCAATTCATATTACGTGCGCAAGACGTTCGGAGTGAACGCGCAGCCGAATTACACTATTCTTTCGCCTGAGGGCGAACAACTCGTGCCGGTACGCGGATACAATCTCGACGTAGCCGGGTTCGTGGAGTTCCTCCAGAAGGGAATCGAGGCGAACAAGAACTAAAACATTGGCCTGTGCCGGGACCGCAGAAATTCTTTTCTGTTGCGTTCGAGCACAGGTCTTTCTTCATCCGGGAGGGCGAAGTCACAGAAACGCTCATAGATGTAGTTCACCGTCTGGGCTGAAGGGTGCAACATGTCTTCGGCATAGAAACGGTAGTCGCGCAATTCGTCCATGACAATCTCATAGGCCGGGAAATACTGGCAGATATCAGGATGGGACTGGCAAACCGAATCCACGGCGAGCAGGAGGGTGCTCTTGCTGACCTGATTGCCGTGAGCCCCGTCTTTCAGATGCCTTATAGGGCTGACAGTGAATATGAAGCGCTTGGGTTTTATGCCTCTGTCAAGTATTGCAGCTGAGGAATATCTGGAGACCATGGACTCAAGCAAAGCGATTACCTGCTTCAGGGGCAGTCTCTCCCTCGTAAACTCCGATGCATTCCTCTTGAGACAGTTCGAGACAATATCTCCCGTATCGGTGCGCCTGAATACCCATGATGTACCGAGCGTGATGATGACGGTATCTGCCTCCAGAAAGAATTTTGAGGCCGCCTGAAGCCCTGAATTGGCATCGGCAAGGAATTCCTCCACCGAGGGGCGCGCGGCCGCCGTATGATGGCTGAATGAGCATATCAGTTCAGAGCCGGCGCCCATCCGGACACATTCATCTTCGGAGAAAGGCACGGCCGAGGCCAACCTGCTGATGGAATTGCAGACGGAAACGGGATTGTACAGAGGGCCGAACGGATTGACTTCCACATCGAACCCGTACTCATGCATTTTCCCGCCTATTTCATCGGAAAAACAGCTCCCGAGGAGCAATATCCTGTCATTGAACGAGATGCGCACAGCGCTTTTCCCAACATCCACCGGTGTCTGCAGTTTCATTGTATAAGATTTTTTCAGTAAGCGTAAAGTTACGAAGAATTTTGGAATCGGGCGCCCCGGCATTAAAAAAGAAGGATGGCCATGACATCTCTGCCGGCCATCCTTCAGAAAGGAATATGTCAATTATTATAGACTCATTTCAATGTACGGGCTCAGACCATCGTTACCTTTGATACGGATAGTACCGCCGTTCGGTTTGGCCAAAGCAGCGCCTCCATTGGCCTGGTCAAGAGCAACAGCAGTCACCCTGATCTTGACATCATTGGATGCGTTCACTGCCTGATATGAGAACTCAACCTTGAAGTTTGCGGTATTTGCATGAGCGATGTTGTATTCTACTTCAGCGCCTTCTGACGTTACCTTCTGCGTCTCCATGAGAGGCTTCCATTCAGTACCGTCAAGATACTCTGCAAGCCAGTATTTCAGACCAGAACCGGAAGTTCTCGTAGAGAAGAATCCGTGGATGTTGGCTCCTGGAGGGATACCCTTGTCATAATGAGCTGTAATAAGCCAGTAATCACCTTTCCATGCTCCTACTACATAAGGTTCTCCGGTTCCGCCGGTCCATCTTCCAGACTTGCCGTCGACATCTATGTCAGTCTTGTCAACCTGTACATAAGTGATACGTCCTGAGCCGCCGTCATTGGCATCGATGTACTGTCCACCGTCACCGGCTGCCTTGTCAAGAGTTCCGGTTGTAGTTCCGAAAGTATCCTTGTATCCGTCCATGGTGGTAGTATCCAGGAACCATCTTGCGAGAATGACTGTGGACTGCTCCTGTACTACGGTAAGGTATGCGGAGAGCTTGTTTGCCTCATTGTAAACCCTGACAACTCCGGTTCTTGGATCAGAGCCCTTGTTCTCACTGATAGTGAGTACAATGTCTGTCATTTGAACGAGAGCCTTGGTCTCAACCTTGGCAGCCGCAATCCATTCTGCACCTTCCACGACCTCTATCTCATAAGGGACATTGGCCTGTACGGTGACAGTCTTCTCGGCAGCTTCGCCCTTGACTGTGAGTTCATTGCCGCCGACGATGCTGATGAACGGACTGAGGCTCTGTCCTGCAGCGGACTGAACCACCTGGATCTTTCTTGTGGAAAGACCGGACTTGATGCTGATTTCAGCCTGGCGGAGAGTGCTCAGCTCGCTGACATCACATGTGAGGGTAATAGTCTTCTCCTCGCCTGCGATTCCTTCTGTCTCGTCAAGATGCAGCCAGTTGGCTGTAGAAGAGATTGAGAAATCAGAATCAGACTTCACTGTGAAGACAACCGGGCCTGCAGGAGTGCCCTCGAATGTAACGAGGTCATTGGAAATGCCGCCAACCTCGATATTGGCCTCAACCATTCCTTCAGCAGACACAACCTCGAGATCATCGAGATAATAGCGGAAGAGTGATCCGGAAGCAGGCTCCTGTGCCGGATGGTAGGCAATCAATGTCTCGGATGTAGCTCCGACAACCTTGAACATGGCATCCTGCCAGAACATCTCACCGGTTCCCTGTGAATGAGGTACCGGGTCGCTGACCTTGCCCTCTCCGGAAGCAGTCACCACAGCACCCGGACCGCTTACAATCTCGATAACCATCTGGGTGTCGTCGATTGTGCCACTGCCCTGCATCTGGGAGCACCACTTGAAGGATACGAACAGATCCATCGTTCCGTCAATCTTGAAGTTAGGCAGTACGAGACCGGAGGTCTTAGCAGTTGCACCATACTTCAGATACTGGTCTTGGAGATAAATGGTCTTCATGCTCGGATTGAGATCGGTGTATCCACGGCTCCTCAACTCGTCGAGAAGCAGGATATTGTTGTTGACGAGAGTCGTGTAGATGTTTGCACATCCGTCAGCAGAAGAGGTCACTGAACCTACGCAGTCGGAAATCCTGTTCTTGGCGGCGAGGACTGCATTGGACTGCTCGATGAAAGGAGCGAGCCAGCTGAAATCATCCTTGTAAGGAAGATCCTTGCCGACAATAGGTGCCCTGCCGAGGTCCTCCGTGGAAACAACGAGAATGGCATTCACGTTGGAGGCGACTCCGACATAGTAGCCGGTGAACACAACATTGTGCTTGTCAAGTGAGGACAGGTCATTTGCCGGCTCGTAGACTGCGGCAACCTGCTTTCCGTCCACCTGAATCTTCCCGCCGGATGCATAGGTCGCAGACAATTTGACATACTCTACCTTTCCCGGAGCATAAGCTTCCTCCGAGGTGACATCCTTTGGCTGAGGATATGTCATTTCACCTGAAACGGAGAAGAATGCGTCGTCAAGTTTGATGGCAAGGAGACCGTTAACCATGACAACATCACCGGTCAAGGTAAGCTTGTCGCCAGCCTTCATCTTGTCATAATTTCCTTCCACATAGATATTGGACCTGCCGTCAGTGACTACAAAGCCCTTCTTACCGACAGCTGCAACCTGGCACTCGGAGAGTTTCACAAGGTCTCCCTCCTGCTTTGCCACAGCTTCGGTGACGGTGCAGGCATCCATAGTCCTGAACCTGTCCATCTTCTGTGTTACTGTTATCTCGATGTCGTTGAGGGTGGAAGCACCTTTCACGATAATCTTGGCCTCGCGGGCAAGGTCAGTCACATTGGCGTCAGCCGTGAGGACGACGTCCATGGTTCCTTTACCGCTCGTAGGATCGATGGAGAGCCATGTGTCAGTAACATCGGCAACCCATGTCCCGTCAGCATAGATAGTCACGTTCTGCGATGTGGCCGCAGCAGGAAGGACTATCTCCGAAGAACCCGGGATAATGGCCTTGGAAGGGCCGTTTTCTTCTTCCTCGCAGGCGGTGAAGGCCAACGCTGCAAGAACCGGGAGCATTAAATATTTATACAGTTTCATAATATCATTCGGTTTTATCTATTAATGAGTCCATCCAGGATTCTGGGTAAGATTCGGATTGAGGTTGCGGTCATCAATCGGAATAGGATAGAGATAATCCCTTACTGGATCGAAGTTAAACGTGACCTCGTGGTGAGGGAACAGATAACCATGATCCTTCTCACTGAGGAAGAACTTGGACTCGAGCTTGCCAGAAACAGGAGCTGATCCGAAGGATTTCTCGGTATAGAAGTCATAGTCTGCCTTTCCGTCACCGTCAATGTCATACAGGCCAGGTCCAGGGATGTACACGCCATAGTAAGGGCGGGCAAGGAGTTCTCCATGCTTCCATCTCATGAGGTCACCGTAGCGGAATCCTTCCTGGGCGAGCTCGATGGCTCTTTCGCGACGTATTTCGAGAAGCACACCTGCATTGTCCGCACCTGCGAGATCAGGATAGAAGTCATCGGTGAGGAGATACGGGTCAGGATTGGCATTTGCCACAGTCACATTGAGATGAGGCATGCCGACACGGTCGCGGAGCAGGTTGATGGACTTGTCTGCGGCAGTCTGGTCGAACTCATCGAGCTCGGCCTTGGCCTCAGCATAGTTCAGATAAACCTCTCCGAGACGGAAGACGCAAAGGTCATTGTATGACTTGTCGAGCTTGTCGTACGCAAGGTTGTTGTCAGCCATCACGAACTTGGCCATCTGGTATCCTGTAGGGGTACAGAGAGGGTCGAGTCCCTGCTTGGTGGACGCATAGCTGTAAGAGCCTCCGGATTCGGTGATACGTGCATAGCCCGGAATCCTGATGGTCTGTCCGAGACGAGGGTCACGGTCAACCACTTCCTCGGCGAACTGCATTGTCTCCCATCCTTCCCTGTCAGTGAACCTTGAACCGTCCTTCATGAGGTAGCAGTTCACGAACTTCTTGGTCAGGCTGACGCTTCGGCCGGCCTCGATTGCGACTGCCGTAGCATTGTGCATGAGAGAAAGGCCGTAATCGAAATTGATGGCGAGAATGTCCTCGCAGGTGAATGCGTCATACTTGGAGAAGAGGACAGCATAGTCTAGGTCAGGATTGCCGGTGGAGTAGAGCTTGAATGGGCCCTTGTCCATAATTTCCTCGGCAGCCTCTGCAGCAAGCCTCAGATAATACTTGTAGTCATGCTCCGGATAGGAGATGTCGTGATATTTCCTGTAGGTTCCCTCATAGAGGCAGAAACGGGCCTTGAGTGCGAGGGCAGCCCACTTGGTCGCACGGTAGTTCTTGGAACCGTATGACTCAGGAAGTCCTTCGATTGCCGCATCGATGTCCTCGATGAGATGGGTCATCACCACCTCGCGTGAATCTCTCGCAGCATAGAGCACAGGGTCGCTGGAACCCGGCTCGTGGTCAAGCCAAGGAACGTCTCCGAATCTCTTCACCTTGTCGAAGTAGAGATATACGCGGAAGAATTTGCAGAGTGCAGTGTACTCGGCAGCCACAGCTGCATCCTCGCACTGCTTAGGAATATAGTCGAGGCAGGTATTGATCCTGCGCAGGTCAGTCCAGGTCCATCCGCCGCCGGAGTTAGGCACATACCTGTTGGTACCGCCCTTCACGAGATCTGACGGGGTGTAGGTGGTGTACTGGTCACTCTGCTCGTTATAAGGGGTCTTGGGGAGCAGGTTGTTGTACAGAGGGTTTGTGAACAGCTGCAGGTCGGTCTCAGTCCTGAAGAACGTTTCAGGGCTAAGCTTGGATGCAGGCGCCTTGTCGAAAATGTCATCGCAGGAACTGAATGCCAGGGCTGCCGCTGCCAGAATGAATATATACTTTCTCATAATTCTTTACAATTTTAGAATGTTACATCCAGACCGAACATATAAGACTTCTGCCAAGGGTAGAATGCCCTGTTGTAGTCATTGGATGACCTATTGAAGGCTCCTTCAGGGTCGATGTGCGTGGTGTGCTTCTTGAGAGGAGACCAGTAAGCGAGGTTCTCGCCGGTGAATGAGAGGCGGATAGTCTCGATGCCGATCTTCTGGGTGAGCTTCTTAGGGAATGTATAACCTACGGAGAGGTTCTTGAACCTCAGGTAGCGGATATTCTGCAGGTAACGGGTGTTGACCTTGTTGAGCTGTCCGCCGCCATCGTATGCATAGTATGCAACTGCACGCGGGAAGTATGCATCAGTGTTGTTGTAGTCCCAGCAGTCATCAAGGAAATCCTTGTTCATATAGGAAGTCATAGGCTGTGAGAACGGTCCCCAGAATGCGAATGAACGGCCGCTCGGATACCAGTAGTGATTACCTGTTCCCTGGAAGAATGCGGAAATGTCGAAACCGAAGTAATCGAGATTGATCGTGAATCCGTACTGGAGCCGTGCAAGGGAGTTTCCGATGACCTTGCGGTCACCCGGATTCTTCACGCTGTTGTCACCGAGGCTGATGATTCCGTCACCGTTGATGTCCTCGTATTTCAAGTCACCACCTTTCCAGATACCTCCCGGAATCTTTCCGTTCACATAGGAGAGATCCACCTTGGAAGCATATTCGGCAGCTTCCTCGTCGCTCTGGAAGAGGTCGTCGGCAACGAATCCCCAGATTTCGCCGAGTTTCATTCCCTTATAATAGGACTTGGCGAATGTGTAGGTCTCGTTCTCATACTTTGTAATCTCAGAGTCATATACACTCATCATGCCCTTTATGCCGTAACCGAAAGGCCTTCCTGCAACCTGGAACTGGTCTTTCCATGCGAGCGAGAGCTCGAGACCCTTGGTGCGAAGGTCAGCAGTATTCTGCTTAGGTGCGTCGGCACCGTAGAGTGCAGGAAGCGCATATCCGTCAGTGAGCATGTCCTTGGTGTCACGGATATAGACCTCGCCGGTGAACTGGAGCCTGCTGTTAAGGAGGTCCATGTCGAGACCGAGGTTGTACTGCTCTGATCTTTCCCAAGTCAGGTCGGCCGAGTTAGGAGCCGAGATGCTGGCATACTTGGACACTGTAGTTCCCTCGCCGAAGTTGTAGGCTGCGAAGTTGTGCAGGGTGATGGTACGGTAAGCGATGTCGTTGGCCACGTTCTGGTTTCCGAGGGTACCGTATGAGAATCTGAGCTTGAGGTTGTTCACCACGTCCTTTGCAGGAGCGAAGAAAGGCTCCTCGCTGATACGCCATCCGAGGGATCCTGAAGGGAACATACCCCATCTGTGACCTTCTGCGAAACGGGATGTTCCGTCATAACGTCCTGAGATTTCGAACAGATATCTGCCCATGAAATCGTAGTTGATACGTCCGAAGAAGCCGAGGAGGGCATATTCTGACTGACCTCCGGTGACTTTCATCACGGCTGCACCGTCTGCGTTGGTTCCCACGAGAGCGAGGTCGGCCATGTTCTCTGCAAGGAGGTAGTTACCGGTAGCTCCGACATTCTTCTGATGCTGGTTCTCGTAGTTGCCTCCGGCCATGATCTGGAAATTGTGCTTGTCGTTCCAGGTGTGCTTGTAGGTCGCGAAGACGTTCGCAGAATAGTAATTGTAAGTCTGGAATGTCTCGGAGAGCTCGTCCAGGCCGGCACCTGTATCGTATTTCTCGAGAGGAGCGCCAGGATATCTCCTATATGTGAAGTTGGTTCTCCTGTTGGTGATCCTGTTCTGGTGGAAACGATAGGTGAAGTTACCTACGATGTCGAGTCCCTTCACAGGAGTGAGAGTGAGCTCGGAAGTATTTGCGAAATCAGTCTTCTGGTTGACATTCTTGTTGTTGGATTCGCCGTATGCGATATGACGGCCGTTGCCGACTGCATAGTCACTGTTGAAGAAATCCTTCAGCTTGTAAACCCAACTTCCGTCAGGGTTCTTCATAGGGAAGATAGGGAGGGCGTGTGCGGAGCTGTAGGTAATGGCGTTCTGGACGTCATCGACTCCGACGAATGTGTAGTTCGAGCTGTAGAATGCAGTGTTGTTGCTGAACTTGATCCACTTGTTCACGTTGAAGTCAATCTTCGAACGGAGATTGTATTTCCTGAAGACGTCAGGATTCTGCTTCATGATACCGGTCTGGCGGTCATATCCTCCGGATACGAAATAGCGGACAGCCTTGCTTCCTCCGGAGAGGGAGATATTGTGCTGCTGTACAGGATGCTGGTCCTTGTAAAGCATGTGCCACCAGTCGTTGTTGCCATAGTAACGCCACTGGTTGAGACCATTCACTACTCTCTCCACAACCCATGGCCTGTCAGGATGTTCGGTCTTGTCATTCACACGGAGGAGGAGCTGCTGCATGTCGTAGTCGTCGTACTTGACATAAAGGTTGTTCTCCGATGCCATACGGAACTTGTTGATGGTATAGACTGACCAGTAACCGCGGGTCTCATAGTCGGTGGAGGTGGTAGGCTCCTCCCATCCGATACGGCCGCTGTAACGTACCGTAGCCTTGCCGTCAGCCTCTTTTCCGCTCTTGGTGGTAACGAGAATCACACCGAATGCAGCACGTGCTCCGTAAACGGCTGCCGCAGCTGCGTCCTTGATGACAGAGATGGACTCGATATCACTCGGATTGACGCGGTCGATGTCACCCACGGCTCCGTCGATGAGTACGAGAGGGGATGCACCGTTGATGGATGTATATCCTCGGATATTCAGCGAACCCGTGGAACCAGGGTTACCTGAAGAGGTGCTGATGTTGAGTCCCGGAACAGAACCCTGGAGCATCGTGGATACTGAATGGGCGGTACGGTTCTCGAGGGCCTTGGAGTCAATCGATGTGATAGCTCCGGTAAGGTTGACCTTCTTCTGGGTACCGTAGCCGACCACGACTGTCTCGGTAAGAGTCATGTTGTCTTCCTCGAGGATGACCGTAATGACTGATTTGCTGGCAGGGACAGTGACCGTCCTCGTCAAATAGCCGAGTGAGGACACTTCCACTGTGACATCACCTGCGGGCAACATGATAGAGAAACTACCGTCGTCCACAGTCACGGCGCCTGTAGTCGTGCCAGGAAGCATGACTGCTGCACCGACAAGAGGTTGCTGGTTTGCGTCGAGGACCTTTCCCGACACCTCACGGTTCTGTGCCGAGGCATTGAGACCTATGCCGAGCAGAAAGACCAGAGAGACAGCAAATGTTTTTAATACTCTCATAAGTAATGTAAGGTTTATAAATAATAACTAAGGTTGCTATGTATGTGGTTTGTTGTTGATAGCCTATCGGTATGTATCGGCATTGAAAGCCTTCGGACGGGTCATAGTCTCTGTATAGACATTGCCGAAACGATCCGTAACTTTGATCTCAAGCGGAGTATTTGCAGCAGAAGCCGTCACTTTCCAGACATGGGACGTGGTCCCCGGGTTGAAAGTAGGTTTCGTGTTTTTCTCCATTGCCTTCGTGGAATAAGTGAGTATATAGAGAGGGTCCACCACGGTAACGCGCTCCGTGGAGAGAGTCTTTCCGTTCTCGGTCACTTCGATCTTCCACTGCGGGTCGTAGTTCCATACATTGATATATACCTCATTGGCAGAACTTGGTGATACCCAGTCTTTTGCAAGAGCATTGAAAGCATCCTTGTAAGTCTGGCCGGCAGAAGGCATATATTTCTCCGCAGAGAGTTCGATGGTGTTCCTGTCGTATGTGCGGAACTGTATATCGGCGGACTTGCCCGTAGGCTTGTACTGCCATTTGAAATCGTCTCCCGCAATGTTGAATATCTGATATCCGCCGCAGGCACCGTCCTGGCCGATATGGATTCCAGGGTAATAATAACCTGACCACCACCAGGCAGCGCAGACAGCTCCGGAATTGTGGTCGAAGTAATTGCCTGACAATGTGTTGCCTACCTTGTGGGTATGGCCGGTCAGGAAATGCACATGGTCAAACCCGGAGACCGCATTCACGAGCTTCTGCCTTTCTGCTGCATTCATATTGGTCGTGGTGGCATGCATCGTAAGGACTACCGGAGTCGATTTGCTCACGTAGGAGAGGTCTTTCTTCAGCCAGTCGAGCTGCTCGTCGGTCACCTTGCAATTGTATGTACGGTAATCGCGTCCCTGTCCGTTGTTGGTACACTCGATATCATCCAAAACGACGTAATGCACCTTGCCGATGTTGAAAGAATAATAGTCAGGCGCGACAAGGTCCATATATTGTTTAATAGTATCGAAATCCCCGACAGAATTCATGTCGTGGTCGTGGTTGCCGATGGTGTGATATACGGTAAGGTCCTTCAGGCCGCTGGCATCATAGAGATACTGGCTGAACTGGTATGTATTTGAATACCAATAATAATCCCAGGTCATGTCACCGAGGGTCACAGCATAAATCTTGTCAGGCTTGTGGGCATCGGTATAGGCATTGACATCATCTATGAACTCGTAGAACTGCTTCTTGTCATTGTTCCTGTTGGCAAGATGCATGTCTCCGAAGACGAGAAGGGTATGACTAGTCTGGTCACCTGCCTCGAACACCTGGAAATCAACCCTTTCAGCTACTTTTGCTTCTTTGGCGAGCTTGATGTAGTTCCTCGGAAGAATACCGTCATTCGAAACTTCATATCCGGAAGGGATGGAAATGAAGACATAGCCGTATTTTTTCGCGGACTTGAGCTGGTAGATGCCGTCTGCATTTGTGCTCGTGACCTCCACTCCGTCAGAAACCACTACGTCCTTGAGAGGCTTTCCTCCGCAGGAGACAACTCCGTACACGGTGCTGCCGTTCCCAGGCTTGACAGGTGTTCCGTTGTCCACGGTTATGCTCATGTCACCCATCTTCTTCACCTGCTTGCCCCTCTTGACATTCACTCCGTAAAGTCCTGAATACATCCCGTCATAAAGGGCGACCGTAAATTCGCTCTCGCTGACATTGAGAATTGAACAGTCATGAGACACTCCGGCAGGATCGTCGAACACGATGATGTCGGTTTTTTTAGGAGCCTTTTTGAAAAGCACCTTGAAATCCATAGTTGAAGCTTGAGGGTCCAATGTCACTGCTGAGGGGACATTGAACTGGACATCGAATTTACCGCCATCGTCTCCGGATTCCTCATTCCCGCTGCAGGAAATCAATCCAGAAGCGAGAAAAAGAGAAACGGAAATCGCAATAATAAAACGTTTCATATTTTAATTCTTATACACTAATCTGGCCGTTTCGTATAAAAAACATTATAGGAACTTAACATTCTCCCGCGAAGCAATTTCAAATTTTGCCGTCGTGCATACCATTTATTTCACTTTGAAAGCAAAAACGAAAGAACATTCAGTGTTATTCTTTCAATATGTTTACATTTCGAAACAAAGGTAATATAAAAATTGTTTTATACAAAATATTTTTAAGTCAATCGGGTTAATATTCCGTTACATCTCCGTTATCCCTGCATTATAAGCCTTTTAGCCCAACTTTCAGTTTCCAACAAAAAACAACTTCCTATAATGTTTTTTATAGGAAGTAAGGCCTCCCTGCGGCAAAGTCATGCATTGGGTTAACCCACATTGCAGCTAATAGAGATCTAACCACCTGATTTTGAGGGAGGGCC